>JBBSDD010000177.1:0-5914 GCA_038249755.1 Flavobacteriales bacterium
AAACTTTTTTGTCGCCGTCCGGCAAATGGAAATACAGGCGTGCAGAACTGTATTCTATCGGTTCGGTGATAATCTCGGTGACACCATCCTTGATCATCACATAATTTGTTCCGGAACGTTCTACCTGAACCTGACTCTGAATTTTGCCATTTAAGTACATCGTGGCTGCCGAAGATATAAGAACTCCATTTTTGAAAGAAGCCTTCAGATTGTATGAAACGTTGATTTTCAGTATCATTCGTATTGACATCTCACAGGTGATGAGGTAGTGTTCAAATCCGTTTGATTCGCGATTGACGGCCACCACGCTGCCTACTTTTTCCTTATTTGAAATAACGTCGTATTCCCGCGTCACTGTTTGGGCATTTGCCAGCAGAACCGGGAAAAGGAAAAATGTTAAAAGTGCGAATTTGACCGAATTTCCCATATAGAATCTGGCGAAAGGTATGCTTTTATACGGTGGTTTCCGTATATAGTTGTGGCCCGTTACAATGATCAAGCCAGTAAATGTTACCTCTTATTTTACGCGTATCAAGGTGAAAACCGGTAATTGAGGATGGCCAGTGTCGGCTTTCTTAATCTTTGGAACCCGAGTACATCCGATACCCCGAATACCGGGTGGGTATCTTGCCATTGAACAGGTGCCGGGTGTCAAAAGTGCGCAGCCCCAGAAAATTCATGGCATCGGGATGTCCTGAAAGAATCCAGGCTTTGTATCCGGCATAATCTTTCTTGAGCTTTGAACCGATGTTGGTGTAAAGCCCTTCGATATCGTCTGCCTTGATGCGCTCGTCGTAAGGTGGATTCATCACCAACAATCCCGGCGGAGGTGGGGGAGTTTCGTCAAAAAAGTCGCCCTGCCGAAAGTCGATCATATCATCCACCTTGGCGCGGCGGGCAGCCTCCCGGGCAATGTTGATGGCATCAAAATCCAAATCAATTCCGATGATTCCGGCAGAATTTTCAGAAATACGTTCAACGGTTGCTGTGTGAATGACTTCAAAAAGTTCAGGATCGTAATCGTTCCAATTCATAAATGCAAAACGATCGCGCATCAACCCGGGGGCTATTTTGTGCGCTATCATGGCCGCTTCGATGCATAAAGTACCGCTTCCGCACATGCCGTCTACAAATTCTGCCCGTCCGGTATATCCGGCAATGAGCAACATTCCTGCCGCGAGGCATTCGTTGAGTGGTGCTTCGGCCTCTTTCATGCGGTATCCGCGTTTGTTGAGCGGATCACCGGAGCTGTCGAGCGAGACGATCACCTCGTTGTTGTAGATTTTCAAATGGATTACGATCTCCGGCTCTTTGCTGTCGATGTCCGGACGCACACCGGTGGCCTCACGAAATTGGTCGACGATGGCATCTTTGGTTTTGAGGGTGGCGTAATAACTGTGGGTGTGCACATACCCGGTTACCGTGGCCTTGATTACAAAAGTGCGTTCTACCGAAAAGTGTTTTGCCCAGTCAATGGATTTTACACCATCGTAGAGTTCATCTTCGTTGTTGGCAATAAAGCGTTTGAGCGGTTTTAAAATGCGCAAAGCTGTGCGAAGCCTGAGGTTGGCTTTGTACATCATGTCCATATCTGCAGAGAAGTACACGGCGCGTTTTCCCAATTCGATGTTGTTTCCACCGATTGATTTTAACTCATCCGCAAGCACGTTCTCCAGCCCTTCCAAGGTTTGAGCTACCATTTGAAATCTTCCCGGGGCTATTTTTTCGCGGTCTTCACCACGTCTATCCGCCCGCTTTTTTTGCGCCATATCCTTTCTTTTGAAGATGTGCCATCGCTTTGTCGCGGTGGTCACCTTGTATCATTATTTCGTTGTTTTTGGCAGCGCCACCCACACCACACAAGGTTTTGAGTTCGCTGGCCAATTGTTTGATGTCGGCTTCACTTCCCACAAAACCAGTGATGAGGGTTACGACTTTCCCCCCGCGTTGTTTTTTGTCGAGCCATACACGCAGGTTTTGTGCAGAAGGAGGAGGCGTAGTGTCCTCCTGAGGTACGCCATAACTGTAATTGAAATCCGGATTGGTGCTGTAAATCACCTGCCGTTTTTCTTTGTCTTTTTTGGCCATGTTTTTATTGATTTTGGCTGCGCTCCCGGATTTGCGCAGCATGGCGGTTAAAATGATCTTCGAGAAAATCCAGGGTGTGCAGGATGTTGATTCTCCCCGCGCGTGGATGGTTGAAATACGCCCGCCCAACTTGCTCTTTGGTAACCATATTGAGCAGGGTAGCAAATCGTTTTCGGTTTTCCAGAATTGCGGCTTTTTCTGTTTCGTAATCTGGCTTCTCCGGCATGTCAGCTAACATTTTGGGCGCCCTGAATTTCTTTTTGTAATTTCTCAATGCCCGGCGCAGCAGCACAGATCGAATCCAACCCGCGATGCCGGCATGTTTTACGTCGCTGGCTGGTGCCAAAAGTTTCTTAGTCAGATAGCCGATTGTTCCAGCCTCAGAAATTCTTATGTGGTGGAGAATTTGGACTGCATTCCAGGATTCCGGCGGGGCAGATAGCCTTTGAACGCTGGCAAGTCCATCCATGTAAACAAGCGTTTCCTCCAGGGCGGTTTGAAGGCGGTTGAATTTTTTTTCTATGGATGGCAGCATGGTCATATGGCCTTTTTTCTAAATACTTTTTTCTGCCAGGCCCAGCTCCGCACCAGGAGGGCCAGAACTATCGGGATTGCTGCGACGTGGAGATTTTGAGGTATCCACATCCATGAAATGATAACGAAAAAAAGGATGATGGCATGAATTTTAAAAAACCGACTTATCGGTTTTCGCCGTGACAATATGTAAGCTCCGTAAAGCCAGCTTGGCAATGCCCAAAGAATGTTCATATTCCATTTGGTAGCCGTGTGGTCTGTGGCAAACCACAAGAGCAAAACAAATATGCCGAGTATTCCCGCGATTGCGAAGAAGGTCATGTCAAACCAGCGCATGCGCTCAGCCGGCCAGAATATGCCGCTTAAAAAGCAAATTCCAAAGAAAATCCAGAATATCCAGGCGATGCTTTGGGTTTCAGACGTATCCAGTTCGGGGTGTTGGGGCAATATCAATCCATGGTTGCCAACCAAAGCTTCCGCTGAACCATCGCGCGTTACCACGGCATTTTCCATTCCCGCCATCAGGTAGTCGGGCAGGAACATCTTTTGGCGAAAGCCGGCCTCGTAATCACAGGGGAAGCCGAGGGCGAGGTCTATGCCCAGATCGCTCCAGGGATGGTTGGTGAGGTACAAATCGATCAATTGCCGAAAGGTAGCTGTCGTATCTCGATTTTCATCGGGATATGAAAGATTTTTACCGAGAACATCTTCAAAAACATCCCGGATGCGGGTGCTGCAATTGTCGTAAAAGAAGTCGTACTTATAATCTTTATTTTCCGGAAGGGCATTGTTTTCGAGAAACGCGTAAACCGCCTGTTTTTCTTCACCGGTGAGTCTCAAATCCTGTCGGTACACCCATCTCCCTTCGTATTGATAGGTGCGGATGAACCGGTCGAAATCACTGACTGCCAGGGTGTAATTGAGCTTGCCCTGCGTGAATTTTGTGTAAAAATTGGGCGTGTCAAAATCAAAGGTGCCATAATTATATACCTTGTCGATACCCGCTTGCGTATCATAGATGTGGATGGCACTGTGCCCAAATGTGGAATAGAGATCACCACCCGGACCGCATGTAATCAGAGAGATACGGGCAGTTTCAGATAATGGCACACTGCTGAAAACAGAAAATTGTGAGGAAGCCAGAACCAGAATGAGGCACAGTCGAAAAAACATGGCTGCGAAATTAGACAAATTCCGGGGCTTATTCCCGCAGAATTGACTTGAGCCGATTGACCGATCGCTGATTTTGTGGATGATTCATTGATCGCAGTACGCGTTGTTTTTCAAGTGCGGTGAGGTGCCAACTCAGGGCGATGTGTTCTCCTGGATCATACCTGATTTCAAAAGGAATTTGGTGAATAGGCACTTTCAATCCTTGATCGGTCATCTTTACGAGCTGATCCATGTTGTAATCCTGGTCATTGAAATAATTGCCATAAAATGACCCAATCGGATTGAGCAATTTGTCGATGATGGTGGGATTTGAACCAACAGTTTCTGTATCTTTTTCGGTGTCCCGAATCTGAAGCACGATGATTCCACGCGTGTTTTTTTCAATCCAACGCCTGAAGGTGTGGATATACTGCACCGTAATTTTCGCACCGAAATTGTCTCGCAAACCCGCATCCATTACTTCCACACGCGGATTGGTCGGCAGACTCGCATAGGGCAATACATATGGAAAGGTGGAATTCATGCGCAAGGCGCTCGTGAGCAAGAGATCTTTCGCGCCGTGATCGGCAAACATTCTGTTAAACTCAATGTTTTCGTAAGAAGCATAAAGCCTTTCACGGGTTTCAGGATATTCATAACTCAGATAGGATATGGGCTGAGATGAAATCAACATTCGTCGACCGTCGTTGACGATGGATGGAGCGAAAATCATCATGGGTATTTTGCCTTCCCGAACAGGTTCGTAATAATCGGAAACGCGTTTATTAAGTATAAAACCTGTATTTTTATTCAGCTGGTCTTCGAAGGTCATGGCCCTGTCAATCACATAAGACTGACCGTTTATTTCTCTTTTGCGGAAGCGAATAAAAATATCATTGGTGGCCAGGCTAAAAAGTACACGGTTCAGAATGTCTTTGGAAATGGCATCACGGTGCACGTGGCTGTACAATCCTTCTGCCATTGAGTCTTTTCTGAGATACAATTCCCGATAAAATGCTGCACCGATAGTTCCCCCGGATGACCCGCTAATCATGCGGGTATTTTCAAAAAGTGCATTGTTTGTGATGCTGTCGCAATACTGCAGCGTCTGCACGGTCCACAAGGAAGACCGCAGACCTCCTCCGCTGGTATTAATCAGAATCATCACGGGTTTATAAGCTGGATTGAGGTATTTTTTCCTTTGCCGGTCAAGCCATCTATCGAGAATCTCTTCCTGATGCTGCACATCTTCGCGTACCCCTACCAGATTACTGTTTAGACCTTCAATGGTTTCGTTGTTGTAAACCACAGGTGCTTTTTCATAATCAAGTCCATAACCGTAGTTGGCCATATTCAAAAAATCATACTTTGCCGAAGCGAAATTGACCAATATCAGTACAGAAAGAACAACTATCACCGTCCAGGATTTCAGCCATGACATGAGGATGCTAATGGTCATTAAAATCACAGTAAAAACCAAACAGGTGCTCGCTGCTGCTGGAATCACAAAAAGTGAGTTGAACTGAAAAGCGCCGATAATGAAAAATACGATCACCACCATAATTTCAAAGAGTGAGGCGTTGACGTGATTCTGATAAAAAACCCTGCGAAGCGTTTCCCGATCATAATGATCTGAATTTCTGGCGAGATTCACTTTAAAAGGATTGGTGAGGTACGTCACTACCTTCCACCTGGGCTTTTTTTCCCTGTCAAAATACCATTTGTTTTTTTTGCGAAAGCCCGAATTCCTTTTGTGCATGTGGGCCTCAATATCGGCTTCAGTGATGCCTGTGATCTTAAATATATTCTTGTTTGTTGGAAAAAAATACAACACTGCGAGAAAAATAAATACGACGTTTCCTGCAAAGAATGAAAGCATCGCCCGCAAAACGTGCATGGGCTCCAACAATTCTACATTCAAAAGAAAAGTGGAAGAACAATACATGTAGACGACTACAAAGAGCAAAGGCAATATGGAATTGTTTATACAAAACTTAAAAAAAGGCCTGCTGAGGGTTCCCAAAAATGGAAACCGGTGGGCGTGCTCGATGTAGGTGTAAATATTAAAAGCCATGATAAATCCGCCCAGCGAAAATCCGACAATGCCGAAAGACCAGATGCCAACATCACCTTGATATTC
>JBBSDD010000178.1:0-5912 GCA_038249755.1 Flavobacteriales bacterium
CCTCACATTTCTAAGATTCTCTTCCGGCTCAAAAAGTTCTATGGTACTTCTTCCATTTGCAAGACGCTCCATACTTACTATGGGTGAAATGTCAATGTAAATATTCAAATCCGGGCGAAGTAAATCTGCGCTAAGCGCGTTTGCATCAATTACCCAATCCATTGACATATGTGTGCCGTGATATGCGTATGAAGAAAAGTAATACCTGTTGGTGATGACTGTGTAGCCCTCTTCCAACTTTTTTAAAATACCATCTGTTTTGTTGAGCAAATGGTCCAGCCTGTCGGCAACAAAAAGCCCTGCTATAACCCTGTGGTCTGCTTCAATCCTGTGTTTGAAGATATTTCTGATCACCGATCCAATAGGGCTGTCTGTTGGCTCAAAAGTAGTGTATACATGATGACCGGCTTTCTTCAGGTTATCTGACAGTAGCTTGACCTGGGTGCTTTTGCCACTGCCATCAATACCTTCAAAGGCGATAAACAAATTCTTCTTCATTGTATGTTGCTACTTCTATTTGAACCCAATTTATAACCATTCACTTCGCATCTGTTTTTGTTAAGCGATGCGATCGCTACCCGTTTTTAGCAAGCCAGCATATTTTTCTTATTTTTTATGCAATTGCTGGAAACAGCCCGATTAAGGAGTTTTTTCATCTTTTCAATAGAAGTCCCCTTTTTTATCCTCGTTACCATTATTTCTATTTCGTTTTTAACAGGCAAAAACCAAATAAAAACGCTTTATCGTTTTCCTTCATCATCGAACACAGTAGATATAGGTATGTTTTCTGAAAAGGCATTCTAATGAAAGTTCAAGGAAATAGCATTGATGTCGTTTTTGTCGTTTAGTTTCATAAGCCTATAACACCAGCACGGAAGGGGCCAAAACAAACAACATTCGCCCAATCACCATCCCCACCATTTGCCGCCCGTCTGTCCGGCCAGGCAGGAAATGCAGCCCAACCCCAAACAAAAAACGCGCAATACCCCCCAATCCCCCCCAATAAAAAAACCGCAGCCTTTTCAGAACCGCGGTTTTTCAATAAAAATTAAATGATTTAATTCTTTTTCAAATTCTCCATTTCCTGGTTGAAAGTTTCCTTGAACTTTTCATAATCGTAGTCGATTTTCAAGCGCTCATCGGAGCCGAGACGTGAATTCATGGCGCTGAGCAACTCCTGTCCACTGAGTTCGAGGGCAACGTAATACTTGTACCCATTGTTGGAAGTAACACGCACGGCTTTCTGGCAAATGGTTTTGGTACCGTCCAGTTCCTGGTTGATTACCTCGCGGGTCAGTCCTTCAAATCTCTCTTCCACTTCTTCCTTGTTGTTGAATTCGCGGGAATTGACATAGTTGTCTATGGTGCCTTTGATGGTGGTATTGATGGCCGAAGCGAGGTCTGCGCGGGCATTGCTCAGGGCTTTCTTTTTGGCTGTGGCCTGGTCCATGCTTTCTCCAAGTCCATTCGAGCGAAAAAATTCGTCGTTGCTGAAATACTCGGGTCCGGCGCAGTATTCATTGATGAGCACTTCGCCATCGGGCGCTGCCTGTGCCTGTTCTTTTTTCTTGCAGCCTGCGGTTACCGCTCCGGCGAGCATGAGTACGATGGCCATCCGGCCCATTGATTTGAAGTTAAGTTGATTTGTTTTCATGGTTTTTTTTAATGTTTGTCAGGGGTTTATTTTCAGAAATTGTGCCAAATATGTAAAATTATTAAAATAAGTCACTTACGAGTTTTCGCATCAGCTCCGACTCGATGTTCCGGGTGAAATTCTGATAAGCCTTCACGCCGGCTTTTTCGTAATCGAGGTCCACGCCCTTGATGTCGTCGCGGCTCACCTTATACACGGTTTGCCCGGTAAGGTTATCGCTGATTTCAAGATTGATTTGGAGAAATCCGGTTCGAAAGCCTTGGGACTCGCCACCTTGGCGCGTATCTGCCCGCAGTGTGAGGGTAAGATCTGCATCGGTAGCCTTGTTGGCAAAAGTAATCCCCCGTCGACTGAGAGAGGTCATCACTGCTGCCGAAAGCGGATTGCCCGACATTTCTTTTCCGAGATTTTGTTCCGAAACATCTAGAAAAACGGATGGGGCACGGTATTCAATCACTTCCTGAATATTCTGTCCGCGGAGTGATTGGGTGAGCTTTCGCAAAAAGGGGTCGGATTGAAAAGGTTCGAATAGCAATTCTGTGTCGACGGCCGCGACGAGCATATTGGTCGGTCTTTCCTTGTCGGTTTGCTGGATGGGAATTTCAGCCCGGCCATCGGCATTGGTTCTGACTTTGCCACGAACGCGTCCGTAAAGACCAAAATATTCGTAGGTCAGCGGCACGGCTTCCTGTGGCGCTCCTGATTTGCCGTGCGTCACGCGCAGCAGTGCCTGGGATGAAAATCCATTGTGGTAATTGAGTGTCAATCCATTTTCGGAAACGAGACGCTGTTCTGTCAGGGCAGATTTGAGGCCGCCGAAGAGTGCGTTGTCAAGCAGGAGCGTCTGTCCCTGAAAATCCACCGTATTGTTTTCTCCCCAAAAGTTCTCGAGCGCCTGCAAGCCCCGCAGGTAGTAGTCGATGGCGGATGAAAACTGTCCGCTGGTTTCAGCAGATTGCGCTTTCGCGAAAAAATCAATCGCGAGGTCCTGGACTGCCTTTTGCTTCTGGCGTTGTTTTTCCTGATAGTCGGCCTTGCTGATGCGGTAATACACCCAATAGGATTTCTCGTCCTCCCAGGCATCCACATTTTCAAAACCTTCCAGATTGAGGTTGCTGCTGGTTCTGATCGATTCGCGGAATTCCTGTTCAAATTTGTATTCCCGCTCCAGCGTGTACAGGAGGCTGTTGGTGTTCACATTCACCTGGATTTCAGAGGCCAGATCGCTCAGGGCGTTTTCTTTGGCCGTGCGTTGGAAATTGGCTCCGGCCGTTTTCTGTGCCACGCCAATACCAATGTAATAAGTCGTTGACAAAGGCCTGTTGTCCACCCAGGCGGGTGCAATCGGTAGTGCCGATTCGGCAACCTGCTTTTTGGAGCCACAGCCTGCCAAAAACAACAAAGAGATGATCACGAAGAAGGATCTCATGGCTTATTGACCAGATTGACAATATCGGCAGACAAATCGCGCGCGGCTGCGGCAAATGCTTCATTTGAAAGTTGATCGACGGATTTGATCGCGCGGTTGGCACGCATCAATTCCATGAGCACATTTTTATCCCTGCTATTGCTCAGCACCCCGTTACTGCCCGCGGGATAGAGGTGTGTGACTTCGCCCGAATAAGCGCCGTAGTACACCTGTGCATCGTAGGTTTTATCCACGATCCGCGAAAACAAAACTTCCCCGGTTTCGAGCGAAATGCCTTTGAACTGGAAAGAAAAAGTGGTTTCATTCCGGTTGTAATATTCCTGGTATTTCACCGGTCTATACCTTGTTTCGAAATAGTGTTTGTCGGTTTCCTTGTTGAGCAATTTGACCTGATAGGCCTCGTACCCATTTTTTTCGGTGACCCTCATTTTGCCAGTGATTGTATTGTACGACAACACGTTGCCAGTAATAATCACTTTTGCCCCGAGCAGATTTCCCACCTGAGAGGCCGTGCGCTCATCGATGATGCCGCTGAGGCTCAGGCGCTGTTCCCGCAAAATGACATCCATATTGTCCCTTTCCACGATGCGCAAAAATGGATTGTCGGCCGATGCCAGTTCGGTGATCACAAAGGCGTGCACCCGTTTTTCGACGTCTTTTTTCCCACTCGTATTTTCCATGGGCATGATGGCTACCGGGTATTTGCCCAGATCCAGACATTCTGCACGCAATACGGCCACGTCTTTGTATGCCGGATCGGCCCGGTAGATTTCATCAAATTTGTAATAAGCCTGCCGGTAATTCAGCGCATCAAAAAGCGCCGAACCATCGAAATAGACAGGTTCGTTTCTTGCGATGTTTTTGAGTTCTTGCAGGTCTTTGTAATTGGGGTCGAGCTGGGCTATTTCCTTAAAAAGGACATTGGCTTCATCAAATTTCCTGTCGGCCATCAGGTCATTTCCCTTGTCGTAAAGATTTTTCATGTAAATGCCCTTCAACTCCTCGTAATCCTGCGTATAGTGATTCGCCGCATCGAGCTTCACGCCCAATCGCTGCACCTTTTCGCGATAAGCCACCGCATCCTGATAGGCATTCAAGGCGCTTTTGTGCTCTTCCATGGCCCTCGCCTTGCTGAAAACGTCGTACTTGTCGTTGAGCACTTTTTGAGCCGTTTGGTTGAGGCCGATGCGGGCGTCCACATTGTTTTGGTTGCGCAGCAGGGCATTGAAATAAAACGTGGCTGCATCCGTGTACAAACCAGCCTCCATCAACTGATCGCCCTTTTTGGCGAGCGATTTGGAGCCGGAACACCCGGCCATCATTGCTGCAAAAAAGAGGAAACAAAAAACGACGTTGAGACGGCTGGACAACATAAAATTATTTCGCGTTGATGTAGTCATTTAAATCATCGATCGATGATTCGAAGGTGAAGGCATCGTTGAGTTTCCAGTAGTTTTGCGGGTCTGGACATCTGTCGTGTGCCGCTTTCGCGAAATTGATCTTGCTCTCCTCGAAGGTCATGAGTTCCATTACTTTTTCAATTTGATCGGTAGACAAACAATTGCCTTTCAATACCTGATTGGCTGTGGTCACCTTGCTGTCTTCAAATGATTTTGACTCAATGCTTTTCACTGCTTCCGCAAAATCACCACCCGCCATGGCTGAACAATCGTCTACGACCTCAACGCGTGCAAGGTTTTGAGAAGTGGAAGAATCCGTGCTTCGTTCAATAGTGGTAATGGATGTTTCCGTTGTTTCGTAGCCCGTACCGCCTTCGTCGATAGCAATATGCACGCCTCCGGTATCGCTCATTTTGACATTCATACCCACCGAGTTTTCATTGACATTCACGTCCATGGAAAACACATTGGTTGACGGCGTCGGTGGCGCATTTGGTGCGGGCGGAGGCGATGTAGCGGTGGGAGCGGGGGTGGCTGGTGCAGAAGACGTTGCGGTGGGTTGTGGCGGAGTCGGTGCGGTCGGTGTGGTCGGTGTGGTCGTTGACAAGGCTGTCGGTTCGCCAAAAGGCCGGATGGACCAGGTGCCTTTTTTTGTGAAAACGATGATGGCTTTTTGTTCCAGACCGGGCTCGAGCATCAGGTTTTGGTTTACTGAGCCCAGGCTTTTATCCTGAAAGCTCACCATCACCCGATGGAAGTCGCCTGTGAGATTGGTGATTTTGACATTCGCTTCCGGTTCGCTGTTTTTTATTTCTCCGTCGACGCTCACCGTAAATTTTTCACCGTTTTCAGAGAAGAGAACCAGGTTGGATGTACTTTGCGAAAAGCCATCGAAACAGATAAAAAACAAGAATAAGAGGTTGATTAGTAGTGCTTTTTTCATGAGTTTTTTTTTTACGAATATATATTTCCAGACCCTCAGATGCAAGCTATATGCCAAAGAGATGTCCGAAGTTTTACAGCCGATTTGTTGAAAAGAAATATGCGCCTTCATTTTCCTGCGGATTTTGATAGTTATACCTTCGGGCCGCCTTTAGAAAATGAGGTACAAGCATGCAAAATATCCTGATTATCGGGGCCGGTCGTTCTGCGGTTTACCTCATTGAATACCTTCTTGCTGAAGCGCCGTCAAATCAATGGCATGTCACCATTGCAGATTCAAGTCCCGACGCAGCACAAAAAATTGTGGGCGATAACACATCAGCCACCGTGGTGACGCTGGATGCGACAGATTCAGAAGCCCGAAAAGGGTTGATTGCAAAGGCCGACTTGGTGATCAGCATGCTGCCCGCCTTTATGCATGGCCTGGTGGCAAATGATTGTATCGCCTTGCGGAAACACCTTGTAACGCCAAGTTACATCTCGGAAG
>JBBSDD010000179.1:0-5896 GCA_038249755.1 Flavobacteriales bacterium
ACGATGATGACAAACCCGACGAACCCAATTACGGCATTGAATACTTTGAATGTAAAATCAATGGGGAGCCCTTTCAGGCCGTGAGCATACTATTCCAGTGCAGCGGGCCAGTATTTGATTACTATCCAGAACCTTTTCTCAGTGTGCCTGCAAAATCCATGTATCTTGCTGGAATACACTGCCCAACATATGACGCGATAGGCATAGGTATTTTTGGTTATAATGAAGAGCTGGGCTCAATAAATTTTAATGAAGCGACAATTGTTGATTCTGTTTCAGTTTATTACAGTTATGATCCAGACAGTCTTTCTTCGAGAATTCTCTACGAAAACCTAATCGATGGAAATATAAATATCGAAGAACTTATCCCACGCGCTTCGGGAAACTCACGTTTAGGAACGATTAAAGGAACCTTCGAGTTCACCGTTACAGACGAAACAGGAATGGACACTATTCACGTAACGGATGGTCGCTTTCGTTTTGACGTTCCTCAAATCTTTTAATGCAATTTTTTAACCAACCCCTTAAAACCAATTTCATGAGATCTAAACTATATCTGGCAGGTGTATTCTGCCTTGTAACCTTTTTTGCCTTCTCGCAAACGGTTCCATTCCCTACGCATACCGATAACGACAATACCGTTCCTTTTCCTGAAAAAATGGATGATGTTTTTGGGAATCTTGACCTATCTGATGTCACTACGAATTTACTTTTCGATCGTGCCTGGCCTTTTTCGAAACCTGAGGCCTTTGATGGTTCACTAACTGCCGACACGGTAAAAAGCCATAAGCACTGGCTCAAGCTTTACGGCACTATGGCTACGGCTGCCACTACACAGCCTGCGCCTATACCCAGTGTCAACGATTGGAAGGCCCAGCGAGATGCCGAAGAAGCTGCAGGTAAAAACCCGTTGGTCATTATTCATGCAGACTACCACCGTATCAAGCGAGACTCTGCCCTGATCTATTCCCTGCTCTACTCCCAAAACGGTGAATTGTACGACCATCCCAATCAATCTACCTCTCCTTACGAAGCGCAAAACCTCTTTGCCTTTAGTCCTTACAAAACCACTATCTACGATAGCCTGAGTATGGAGTTCAGAACCTCTCCGGCTTTCTTTAAAACCAATACAGGCCTGACCGTATCAACAGTAGAGTTCGATTTCGACAATGGACAGGGCTGGAGAACGGTTGGGGTAAACGCTACGCCAAAAGTTTTTTGGAGCGGCTTCGGTAAAAAGCAACTCAAGCTTCGCATTACCTATACCAATAATCAGGTGTACTACGCTTACAGCACACTCAATTTGGTGCAGTCGCCCCATTACAATCCAACGGGAGCCAAAAACTACAACGAATGGTGGAGTGGCTATCAACACATCGACCACCCCGACCCCGCACTGAGCAATTACGGAATCAACCTACAGATAGAATACGCCTGTGGAAACGATAAAATTCTCAAACCTTTTATTTACGTGGAAGGTTTTAGTCCTGATGAGTATTTTGAGGCTTTTAACAATGAAACATATAAGTCCTTTTATGAGAAGTTTACCGCTTATCAAAACAGTCCAATTCCTGGCTACCCTCTTCTCGACGAATTGGAAGCCAATGGCTACGACATCATTTATGTAGATTTTGAGCAGGGCGCGGGCAATATTTTGGAGAATGCCCAAACCCTCAAGAAAGCAATAAAATGGGTAAACGATCAAAAAACCGCCAATGGCAGCAATGAGCCCAATGTGGTGGCTGGCTATAGCATGGGCGGCTTGGTAGCGCGGCTAGCCGTGCGCCAAATGGAGCTGGACAATACCTATGGAGCACCAGATGTGAGTTATTTTATTACGGTGGATACGCCTCATTTAGGTGCAAACATCCCTTTTGCCGTGGCAATAGCGGTGGATGACTTGGCGAGAGAACTTGTATCTTATGATGATAATATGAGCGACTACGAAGAAACATTGGCAAACGCCAGATCTCTGCTCAATTCTCCAGCAGCCAAGCAAATGCTTTTTTATGCATTTGATATTGAATACGTTAGTCCTTTGCATATTCCCATTATGGTACCTGCTCAATTGAGATCTGACTTTTTAGCAGAACTGCAAATTGGGCTGCCTCAAACTACCATCGAGAATGTAGCCATTGCGAAAGGCAACGGTCAAGGAAATAGCCAAGGTTTTACTGGAGTAGCTCCATTAATCAGTGTTGATATTCTATCAGATTTTAACTGCCTTGATGAATTGGTTGACACCTATGATCTTGTAGATGGAAAAACCTTTGCAAATACAATTATCAATTTGACTTTGGGAGCTGTAATAGACATGGCATCATTTTTTGGAGCTACAGCAGGAGTGGAGTTAAATATTAACGCACTACCGGGAGGCGATCAATCTTATGAGATTTATGGGAGGAATATTCAAGGCGAGCTATTATGGGGTCTAATTGATTTCAATATTGGTAGTCGGAGTGTTCAAGCCCATGGAATTCCATTTGACAGCGCACCGGGTGGACACTATTCGATAAATGCAGTTTCAGGGACAGGTGAAAGCGGTCAGTTTTTTCAGGATATTCTTGCAGGAAATTATACCCCATGTATCGAAATCCACGAAACACAATTTGGATTTATACCAACCGTAAGCGCTTTAAACATCCCCGGTAAACTTACTACGCCATTTGCTCCGATTGATCCGCTATCGGTGGTGGCAAACAATGAAACCGAATTTGATCGCGTCTTCATTTTGGATCCGACTCTTTATCCGCCAAATACTGCCCCAACAAATGAAGCCCACGTTGACCTGACCCCGAGTAATGTGGGGCCATTTGAAGAGTTCATAAGTCCAGCTTTTAACAATATAAATTCAATCGCTGCGATAAACGGTTATACCTACAATTTCGGGCATGCAAACGCAAGCCAAAATTTCCAATCTACCAATGATAGAATAACGCGTTTGATCAATGTAGGAAATCTAAGTACGGGAGGACTTTGCATCAACTGTAATGGGGTAATAGATAATAGCGGAAATCCAGCGAATCCCCAAAATGCGGCTTCGCATTTTGCGGTGGAACTTGCGGCCAGTTGTGGTTCTGGCGTGGGGAGATTAAATATCGGAGCAAATGGTATACTTAAGATCGGAGAGAACGTCCAAAAAACAGGGGCTCTTACTGTTCGATCAGGCTCCTATATCCATTTGAATGGAGGGATAATAGAGGTGCGGGAGAATTCAAAATTAATTATTGATTCCGGGGCGCAGCTAATCCTCAACGGTGGCACGGTTAAAGTATTCGACGGCGGTCAAATCATTGTCAAAGATGGCGGCTTCCTTCGTTATGAGGATGGTGTAACCATCGAACTCAACGGCAACAATGCCCAACTTGCCTTGGGTGGTCTGACCCATGTGGGAAATGACGCTACGTTTACTTTCACATGGCAAGGGGCTGAAAGCGGGTATGTCAGAATTTTGGAAGGGTACTCGGGTCAGCGCTTCTCCACAGGCACAAATACAAAAATGTTATTGAAAGGGATCAATAAAAATGATAAAATCCTGCACATTGAGCGACATGCCAATCTTTGGGACTATATTGCGAGTAATGGAACAGTATTGGGTCAAAATTATACATCCGTTGGCTTTACTAACATTCTGTTTGAAAAAGGAACCGTGCAAATGGATTTTGACGCGCGAATTATTACAATCCCCAAAGCACAATTCCTGAGTGTTAAATTTCTGAGCGACGGGAGCAGAGGAATCCAATCGTACAGACGAACGCAATTTCACTATTGTGATTTGGTCAACACCAGGGTGGATGCCCGCCTTCTGGATTTTAATCAGGGGACCTTATCGTTTAACAATAGCAATCTCACGCGTTCACGGGTGGATGTCAGGGGAAAAGGTTTTTTTATTGCATACAGTCAACTCGATGAATCGGAAATATGGTCTTACGAAACCTCAGTCATGAATCAATTTATCAGAAGCACTTCAACAGGAGCAGGGGTGGGCATTTATAATCATTCGCTTTCAGATTTATATGTTTTCCAATCACGTTTTGAAAATGCCGGTACTTGTCTGTTCAAAGAATTTGGTGGAACGGTAACGGCAAGATGTTCCCAATTTTTGAATTCTGATTATGGGATAGAGGCCATGAATAGATCAATAATCAATCTCTCTTCTTCGTATAATGGTGGATATAACACTTTTGAAAATCTGGGCACCAACATATTTTTGCACGAGGCAAACGATTTAATACTAGAGCGGGGATTTAATGTTTTAAACGAAGGGATTTTAGTTAATATTGATGGCCATATTAACTATCCCCATCCTGTTGGAAGTCCCTGCCCTTCACTGTTGGCTTCACATAATGTATGGACTGCAGGTAATATTCCTGGAAGTGAGCCCTGGCATCCAGCATTAAATCAAAGACCTCTGCGCACGAGCACTACAAATTGCCTGATAAATTGGCATTTCGGGAGCCAGGGACAACCTACGGCTTGTCCTGTCGGCGGCGGCGGTCCTGAGGAGGGCCCCAAATCAAACAACCTCTCGCTCATGCCAAAGATCACAACTGAAAATTATTTTGACAGTATATATTTTGACGAAGCTTCAATCATGGCTGCCCTGTCCACCACATGGATGGATACTTTAGGAGATAACAGTATCGCTGCCCATATGATGTATGAATTATTGATGGCACAAATACCTGCAGTGAACGATTCCATTGACGCTTTGGTTAAGAATATTCGATGGAATTCACTCGCCTTGTATAAATCCATCATTGAAACGATGGTGGCTGACGATGTTGTTCTTACAGCGAATAACAGCGCCAATTTTGAGCCCATTGTTGAGCAATACGCTGCCACATTAATGAATTTTACCGACAGTGTCAAAAATGAAGTGAATTATGCAAATCAATTCAATCTGGAATTGTATAAGGTCGCACTCTTCAAAACCCTGAATAAAAAAGAATTGGCTCTGCTGATTCTTTATAATCTGGATGAATGTGAACACGATTCTATAAATACTATCATTCTCGCCAATCAGATTGCCAACGTTTCATTCGACATACAAATGACCCAATTGGGATGGGATCCTTTTATTAATGATAGCGTTATGTTTGTGCCTGATTCTGTCATCATAGATGTCGGTTCGTTTAGCATTATCGATTCCAGCGGATTCGGGACATATATCATCAATGCAAATTCACTTGCTTTTTCTGCCTGTTACTTGCCATCTGGAAGCCAGAGTCAAATGGCTGGAAATATGATCAGCCAAACTCCACTGTATGCGGTTTATCCAAACCCAACCCGGGAAGAGATGACTATTGGAGTAACCAACATAAACTGGACAGATAATGTGGAAATCATCTTTACCGTAACAGACATTGTCGGCAAAGAAATGTTTCGGCAAAAGATGAATAATTCAACGGAACAAATAAACCTTCCGGGACTTGCACCTGCACCATATATTTATTATTTCACTATGAACGGTCTACCAGCTGAACAGGGCAGAATGATCATATCGAAATAAACATTTTTATTGTTTTGATTTAAAATAACCCACCAGAAGTTTTTTGGTGGGTTATTTTTTCGATTGGTGGCGCAGCGTGAAGGCAAGTTTTGAGCGTTTGAAAGATTTCGGAAAATCACACAACCAACTTGGGTTTCAAATATTTTCCCGTTAAGGATTTCTTTTCTGAAATAAGTCCTTCCGGCGTTCCCGCAAATACGAGTTCGCCGCCGTGAATACCACCCTCAGGTCCGAGGTCGATCACCCAGTCAGCGCATTTGATGACGTCGAGGTTGTGTTCGATCACGATCACGCTGTGTCCGCGGTGCAGGAGTTCGGTAAAACTGTCGAGTAAGCGCGCCACATCGTGAAAATGCAATCCGGTGGTGGGTTCATCAAAGATGA
>JBBSDD010000180.1:0-5885 GCA_038249755.1 Flavobacteriales bacterium
GGATTCGGATTGATGGCCCAATCCCAATGTTGCTCGTTGCTCCAATAAGTGGCATTGGGAAAAGCAGTTTCGTATCGTTCCTTTGAAGAATTGTAATTTACCGCTCCTCCACAATGGTCAAAATGCAGGTGGGTGAGAAAAACATCGGTGATTTGATCCATGCCGAAACCGAGTTTTTCAATGCTTTTGCGCAGGGTTGCTTCGCCAAACAGGTAATAGAATCCAAAAAACTTTTCGCTTTGTTTGTCGCCCATGCCGGTGTCGATCAATACGAGGCGGTCGCTGTATTCCACGAGCATACAGCGCATGGCCCAGCTGCACATATTGTTTTCGTCGGGTGGATTCACCTTCGACCACAGTGATTTTGGCACGACGCCAAACATGGCACCGCCATCGAGTTTAAAATTTCCGGTTTCTATGGGATATATGCGCATCTTTTTGAGGATCTCATTTAGATCGACTAAAGTAACAATACCTTGTGTAAAACGGGCGAACCCATTTGCATAAGTCCGCGTTTCGTTACCTACATTTAAAACATGAATATTCATTTTATCGCCATCGGCGGCAGCGCCATGCACAATCTTGCCATTGCCTTGAGCAGGAAAGGATTTATAGTAACAGGTAGCGATGATGAAATTTTTGAGCCTTCGCGTTCGAGATTAAAGAAACAGGGCCTCCTGCCAGATGCGCAGGGCTGGTTTCCCGAAAAAATATCAGCCGAACTGGATGCAGTCGTGCTCGGAATGCACGCGCGAATTGACAACCCGGAAATGCTCAAAGCAAAGGCGATGGGAATTCCCATTTATTCATATCCGGAGTATATTTACGAGCAAACCAAAAACAAAAACCGCATCGTCATTGGCGGAAGCCACGGGAAGACCACCATTACCAGCATGATTTTGCATGTGTTTAAATCGCTGGAGGTGGATACCGATTACCTCGTGGGTGCACAGCTTGAGGGGTATGATTGTATGGTGCGCCTTTCGGAAAATGCGCCACTTGCTGTGATTGAAGGCGACGAATACCTTTCATCACCCATTGATCTGCGCCCAAAATTCCATTTGTATAAACCGAACATCGCCTTACTCTCAGGAATCGCATGGGATCATATCAACGTTTTTCCCTCTTTCGACATTTACCTGGAGCAATTTGAGAAATTTATCGACCTCATTGAACCAAATGGCCACCTCGTATATTATGCCGGCGATGCGTACCTGGCTCAACTGGCTCTTCAGGCACGCCCCGATGTCAACTGCATTCCATATGATACCCATCCACACAAGACGCGCAATGGGAAAACATTTTTAATCGTCGACAACACGGAAATACCACTCGAAATTTTTGGTGATCACAATTTGCAGAATCTCAATGGAGCCCTCACGGTGGCGGAATTGGCAGGCATCGACAAATCGGAATTCTATAAAGCGATTCAAACGTTTACCGGCGCATCCAAACGGCTGGAAAAAGTGGCAGAAACAGAAGATTGGGTTTTTTACAAAGACTTTGCCCACGCGCCCAGCAAGCTGAGAGCGACCACAGCAGCTTTAAAAGGGCAATTTCCCGAAAGGGCACTCATCGCCTGCATGGAGTTGCATACTTTCAGTAGCCTGAACAAAACATTTCTTCCGCTTTACAATGGATCGATGAAAGATGCCGACCACGCTTTTGTGTATTTCAATCCCGCGGTGGTGGCCCACAAACGGCTGCCGGAAGTGAGTGTAACTGAAGTTGAAAAGGCTTTTGCTTCGTCAAATATTAGGGTTTTTACAGAACTAAAAACCCTTCTGGTGGCTTTGCGAAATATTTCCTGGAAAGGAAAAACACTGCTCATGATGAGCTCTGGAAATTTTGATGGCCTGGATTTCGATCAATTCGGCGCCGAAATCATGCGGACTTTACGCGAATGATCAGTCGTTTGAGCGCGCTGAAAAGGATGGCGTAAAAAATGCTCAGAAAAATGTAAATCAACAAAGCGATCAGGGCAAAATTCCGAACGGAGAAAAAAGATGTCACTTCATCGGTCACCGTAGCTCTGTCGGGCGCATTGGCATCTGTGAGCCGCAATTCTATGATTTCTTCCTGTTTGTTTGCAAAAAAATCCAGATCGACCTGGGTATAATAAAAATACCCAAACACGCTCATGATCACGCCGTACAAGGCGGCAATGCGCAGTGACAAAATAAAATCTTCCATAAATCCGGCACCAACCAAATGTTTCCGTGGCCAAATGGCGTACAAGACGATCACGGGAACTGCAGCCAGATTCAGAAATACATACATTTCTTCCTGCAAAGGAAAATCGGCATTGACAAAAAAGAGTACGAGTCGCAACAGGATCATACCTATGGTGACTCGTACGGCAGTATTGAGATTTGGATGAGTACCCGGCAAAATTAACCGTTCATTGAAACGATAAATTCTTCGTTGGAGCGTGTATTTTCCATCCGGTCTTTGATAAATTCCATGGCCTCAACCGGATTCATATCCGAAAGGTGTTTTCTGAGAATCCAGATGCGCTGCAACATATCTTTAGAAAGCAACAAATCTTCGCGACGTGTTCCGGAAGAGGTGATGTCTACCGCCGGATAGATGCGTCGGTTTGAAATTTTGCGGTCGAGAAGCAATTCCATGTTGCCCGTTCCTTTGAATTCTTCAAAGATTACTTCGTCCATCTTGCTACCGGTTTCCGTAAGGGCCGTAGCAAGGATCGAAAGCGAGCCACCATTTTCGATTTTTCGGGCTGCGCCAAAAAACCGTTTTGGCTTTTGAAGTGCGTTGGCATCCACACCACCTGAAAGTACTTTTCCGGATGCGGGCGACACGGTGTTGTAGGCACGCGCAAGTCTGGTGATCGAGTCAAGCAAAATGCATACATCGTGTCCGCATTCCACCAATCGTTTGGCTTTTTCCAATACGATGTTTGCAATTTTTACGTGTCGGTCATCGGGTTCATCAAAAGTGGAAGCAACCACTTCTGCTTTTACAGATCGTTTCATGTCGGTAACCTCTTCCGGACGCTCGTCGATGAGCAGGATGATGAGGTATACTTCGGGATGGTTGGCAGCGATGGCATTGGCCACATCTTTCAACAAGGTTGTTTTACCGGTCTTTGGTTGTGATACGATGAGTCCGCGTTGCCCTTTTCCGATGGGAGAGAAGAGGTCGATCACCCTTGTACTTAGGTTGCGGTTGTCGCCGGCGAGGTTGAATTTTTCGCTCGGAAACAGCGGCGTGAGGTATTTAAATGGCACCCTGTCGCGCACAAAATCCGGGTCGCGGCCATTGATTTCTTCCACTTTGATGAGCGGAAAATATTTTTCTCCTTCTTTTGGAGGTCGCACGTAGCCAACTACGGTATCGCCGGTCATCAACCCAAAAAGCTTGATTTGAGATTGGGAAACGTACACGTCATCGGGCGAGTTCAGATAGTTGTAATCGGAAGATCTTAGAAATCCGTAACCATCCGGCATGATTTCCAAAACGCCTTCTGACGGCACGAGGCCATCAAAGTTGTAAAGTTCTTCCCGTGGTTTTTTTGGTTCATTCGGGCGACGGGGCTCATTCCTGTTCTCCTGGCGGTCTGGCCTATTCTCTGTTCTTTCAGGTCTGTTCTCGTGGCGGTTTTCGTTGCGATCAGGTCTTTCAGAACGGTTATCAGGACGGTCGCTGCGATTTTCATTTCGCTCCGGTCTGTTTTCTACGCGATCTGCCCGGTTTTCATTGCGCTCTGCGCGAATGTCCGTTCGTTCCGGACGGTTTTCAGTTCGTTCAGGTCTGTTTGGTTTTTCAAACCGGCGTTCCTGAACTGGTCTGTTTCCGCCTTCTCTTTCTGGTCTGGCAGGACGTTCATTTCGGGTGGAAATTGCGCCTTCTTCAGCCGTTTTTTCCTGCACCGCAGCTTGAGGCTGTGCGCCACCTTCGCGTTTTATTTCTACAGGTTTATTGATATCGCGTCTTCTTTCGAATCGGGTGTTTTCAGCGGGCTTGGGAACGTTGGTTTCCGGTTTGCCGGAAGATTTGCCGGCTGAAGCAGTTTCTGAAAAGAGGTCTGCTGATTTTTCAGTCTTATCCTCTGATTTCGTTGCAGTGGCAGATGTTTTCTCAGTGGCTGCAGTCACGCGAACCTCCTTGGGTTTGCGACCACGGGCTGGCTTTTCTTCTTTGTTGGCTTTATCCTGTGTGTCAACTGTTTTGTCAACTGCTTTGTCAGTTGGTTTTTCGGCTGCCGATTGGGGCTTGTTGACTTTCGCGGGTGGATTCACCGCTTGTTCATCCAGAATTCTGTAGATGAGATCTTGTTTTTTGAGGGCTTCCGTTTTTTTGATATTCAAATCCTTGGCAATAGTTCGGAGGTCACCTACTTTGAGGTTGTTCAATTCGATAATGTCGTACATCGAGGGGTGATAAAAATTAAGAAGTATGTGTTAATAGAGGAATCGTTGGAAAAAATGGGCCAGTTGTGAATCACTGAGAGCCCGTTCGATGCTGCAATGATACGACAATTTGTGTTACTACATTCGAAGAGAAACAAAAAAAATAACAATTGTCGGTTGATAACCCACCTTTCATAAATCTTATCTTTGCCGCCAACATTAGACTTTATTATGATTCAACGTGTACAATCCATTTATTTGCTGCTCGCTGCTTTGATGGCGGTTTTTACATTTTTTCTGCCTTATGCCCATTTTTACGGGGGTGATGTCAAGGTAGCGGAATATGCCATGTTTGGTGTCTTTAATGTACAGAGCGATATTCTGGAATCGCCTGGTGTATTTTCGTTTCCAGCCTGGGCCTTGGGCGCACTTGCTGTGGTAATACCATTGGTGGCCATTTTTCTTTACAAAAACCGGCCTTTGCAATACCGCATTGCGCGGTTGTCTTATATGGTCAACCTGATATATGTGGTTTACCTGTTTTTTGCGATCGATCGGATTTTGGCTACCATTTTCGAAGCCGAATTGCGCACGTTGTATCACGTTGGGTTTTATATGCCTGTGGCAGCAGTAGTTATGTCTTTTCTCGCGGTGCGCGGCATCAAGAAAGACGAAAAACTGGTGAAGTCACTGGACAGGATTCGCTAGTCAGTGGCACGGCTGCCGAGTTCCACAGCCTGCAAATCGGAAATTTTTCCTGAATCTATTTTGAATTTCAGCAGCGTCCTCACCTTGTGAAAACCATGACGACCCGCAGCTCCGGGGTTCATGTGGATACGTCCCGATTTTTCATCTTTTTGCACAAGCAGAATATGCGAATGCCCGCAAATGAAAATATGCGGCTGGTGGATTTTCATCGATTCCCGGATATGGGTAGGGTAGCTGCCTGGCCTTCCGGCAATGTGGGTGATCCAGATGCGCAGTCCCTCCACTTCAAACAATTGATTTTCCGGAAAGGACTTTCTTAAACTACCACCATCGATGTTGCCATACACGGCGCGAAGTGGTGCTATTTTTTTCAATTGATTGGTTACATCTTCAGAACCAATGTCGCCTGCATGCCATATTTCATGGCAATCAGAGAGGTGATGAAGGATGCGCTGATCGATATATCCATGCGTATCTGAAAGTAGTCCTATTTGTTTCACTCTTTCCTGCTAATTTTGCCGAAAAATACGGCAAATTGACCCGATATTTTCTTCACCTTGCGTATGATGGAACCCAATACAGTGGCTGGCAGGTACAACCAGCCGTTGTGACCGTGCAATCTACACTCCATCAGGCCCTCGGCATTTTTGTTAAAGATTTGAAAGCCATTATCGGCTGTGGCCGCACGGATACCGGTGTGCATGCCCGGGATTATTATGCGCACTTCGATACCCGGGGCGATCTTCCCGATGAAATCGTGTATCGCCTCAATGCCGTTTTGCCAAAAGATATCGCTGTTTTTAA
>JBBSDD010000181.1:0-5876 GCA_038249755.1 Flavobacteriales bacterium
CTATTTACAGGCTTTACAGGGCCCGGCTTTCCCAAATCCGGAATATGATTCCCAGGAGGCGATTTACGGTGAAATCCAGTCCTTGCTCGACCAGGGGATTGTTGAATTGGGTTTGCCCGAAAGTACTTTTTCGCCGGGCTCAGATGATATTTTCTTTCAGGGAAATCTTCAGTCCTGGATTGGTGCGGCGCATTTGCTGAAGGCGCGTTACTACCTGCGCACAACCAAACGCAGCTCCTCCGCTGCAACGGATGCCCTCAATGCATTAAGCGGCGCCATGACCAGCAGTGCAAACGACCTTCAGTACAACTATTTGGGATCAGGAACCGATATCAATCCCATTTCATCCTTTTACCAGATTACACCTCACGCGGTTATTGACGCGTTATTTATTGACTTGTTGGAGACGCGTGCAGATCCTCGTCTCCCCCACATGTTTCGCAATATTCCATTTTTAGGGGGAAGGAAAAGGCCCGGTGATTTTTTCGCTTCAGAAAACGCGCCGATAAAACTCGCCAGTTACCTGGAACGTTTGTTTATTTCGGCGGAAGCCAAATACCGCACAGGCGATCAGTCAGGTGCTCAAAAAGATTTGAATGAGGCTGTCAGCCTATCGATGAACCAGGTTTCTGCAAGTGCGATCTCAAGTGAGGTAATCGGTATTCATCTCGATATGCAAACCCAGCTTTCAGGCAATTTTGACGCGGATCTTCAGACCATCCTCATGGAAAAATATATCGCCCTCTTTACCTCTCCGGAACCGTGGGCGGATTGGCGGCGCACCGGATATCCCGTGCTTTTGCCCAATGCTGTCGGCAGTACCGCTGCCAATCCGAATGGGGAGATACCACGCCGACTAATCTATCCGCAAAGCGAACGACTTAGAAATACCAATTTCCCCCAACCTGCTCCAAATATGCAAACCCGCTTCTGGTGGGATCTGAATTAAAATGAAAAAGCCCGTAATTTTTTGGATTCTTTTTTTTGTTATCGGCCAGTGTCCTGACGTGATATCAGAAATTCAGCCGGCGAAAGAACCTGAAACAAAAGGCACCTTATTCATTATTGGGGGTGGGAAAATCTCCGAGGCGCTTACAAAACAGATGGTCGATCTTATGCCTAGGGGGCGGGGCGGCTACGCGCTTGTGTTCACACAAACAAGTTCGGAGCCGGATACTTCCTTTTATTATCTGAAAAAAAGGTTCCGGCTTTTTTCAGAAAATCCGATATTGATGTGGGGAGATTCTGTATTTGATGAATCCATGCGCGACAGCATTCGCAATGCTTCGCTGATCTACATTACGGGAGGGGACCAGGGGCGATTTTTAAGTGCTGTTGATTCACTCACCCAACAGGCCATCAGGGATGCTTATCACAGTGGGGCCATGGTTGCCGGTACCAGCGCTGGCGCGGCTCTCATGAGTAGTTTAATGATTACCGGCGATCAGCGAATGGTGGAAGAATATGAGTCCACATACAGCTCGCTCATTTACAACAATGGAATCTATGCAAAAGGACTCGGCTTGCTTGACAGCGTCATTGTCGATCAGCATTTCGTGACCCGGAGCCGGTACAACAGGATAATCAGTGCCATGGCCGATACCAACTTGCCCTATGGGATTGGAATCGAAGAATCTACGGCACTCATTGTCGCTCCCGATTATATGAAAGTCGCAGGCGAAAATCAGGTTATTTTATTTCGCAGGCCTGGCAGTTATTTTCGTCACAATGACCGCATAGGTCTGAGAAATCTTCGAATTAATATTTACCTTCCCGGGGATACTTTCCATTTAAAATAAAACCATCATTTTTGAACCATCAACTTATTTCAATATGAATCACTTGAACCCAACAATTTTCTTATTAGGTGCAATGCTTTTTTCATTTATCCTAAATGGGCAAAGCTACACGAGCTATTTTACTGGAAACGAAGTAAATATTGACGTGCAGCCTCAATTTGGCTTATGCCTGATGGGCGGCGCCGGTGAAAGCGATGAGGCCATGGTCTGGTTTCTGGAAAGGGCCAATGGCGGAGATGTGGTGGTGCTTAGAGCTTCTGGTTCTGGTGGATACAACGACTACATGTACAGTGAACTAGGTGTTACCATCAATTCTGTGGAAACGATCGTTTTCAACACAGCTGAGGCAGCATTTGATCCGTATGTGATCGACAAGGTGAACAATGCGGAAGCGATTTGGATGGCGGGCGGCGATCAAAACGACTATGTGACTTATTGGAAAGACACACCCATTCAGGATGCCATCAACAACCTGATCAACGTAAAAAGTGGGCCAGTGGGTGGAATTTCTGCCGGCATGGCTGTGATGGGTCAGGCGTATTTTTCGGCGGGTGCAGGATCCATTACTTCTGAAAACGCCCTTGCAAATCCATTTGCTTTCCAAATGCAGTTTGGATACAACGATTTTATCGATGCGCCTTTTTTGGAAAATGTAATTACGGAGACACATCTAAACGATCCTGACAGGATCAGGTATGGCCGCGTTTTTGCGTTTATGGCAAGATTGGCGTACGATCAGGGTGTCCGCCCTTATGGCATTGGTAGCAACGAATTTGCTGCGGTCGCAATAGATGAAGATGGAATCGCAAGAGGTTTTGGTGAATATCCCGAATATGAGGAAGACCTGGTCTATTTCCTTCAGGGAAATTGCGTGGAGCCCAACGGACCGGAAATAATTCTCGCTGCGCAGCCACTTACGTGGAACAGATCTGGCGAGGCCGTCAAAGTCTATCGCCTCCCCGCCACCGCAACGGGAGAAAATTATTTGGATCTCAACAACTGGACCGACGGCGAAGGAGGATTTTGGGAAAACTGGTATGTGATAGAAGGGGAACTCACAAGAGATACAGACGCCGCCGCCCCCGATTGTGTGGTATCCGTTCGAAACCATCGATTAATTGAAGCTTTGGTCTTTCCGAATCCTTCCTCCGGAACACTGCATATTCAGACTGAAGAAGCAAAATGGACATATCAGATTTTTGATGTTGCCGGCCGACTTATGGGCCAGGGAACTGGCGGCAGCGGGCAAAACGAATTAAATCTCAAGGCCTTGCCACAGGGCATTTATAAATTATCAATTCGCACCGAAAACGCCAACTTTTCGAGTTCCTTTGTCATTGTTCAGTAAGTCTCGTACACGTGTTAAAAAAATCTCCTGATGCGCTCGTCATCATTTCAGTCGTATTGCTGCTGTTTCTGGGGTTGACCTGGATTATACCAGCCGGAGAATACCAACGCATCCTGGAGAATGGACGAACCATTGTGGTCGCTGGAACTTATCAAAGCGTGGAGCCAGCGCCGCAGGGATTGGGTGATTTGCTGGTAGCACCAATTAAAGGCTTGGTCGCGGCCTCGCACATCATTTCTTTTGTTTTGCTGGTAGGAGGTGCTTTTTCGATTATTACTGCGACAGGAGCGTTGGATGCCGGACTGAATTCGATTTTACGCCTCGCAAAAGAAAATCCCGCATTTAAAAAAATGGTTGTGCCAGTTCTCATGGTGCTCTTTTCGCTGGCTGGCTGCACGTTTGGTATGTCCGAAGAAAATCTTGTTTTTATACTGGTCACCATTCCGCTTGCCCGAAGCATGGGTTACGACAATATTGTCGGTATCGCTATACCATTTATTGGCTCTGCAGCGGGTTTTGCCGGTGCGGCCATCAACCCATTTACTGTGGGCATCGCTCAGGGCATTGCCGAGTTGCCTATTGGCAGCGGTGCTGGCTACCGGTGGATCGTTTGGGCGCTTTACACAGCAGTTGCTATTTTCTTCGTCATGCGGTATATCCGCCAGCTTGAAAAAAATCCGCGCAGAAGTCCCTTATTTGGCGTGCAATCGGAACTATCCAAATCTGTAAATGCGGATATGGAATTCACAGGTCCACGAAGACTTGTCATTGTTTTATTTGTTTTAGCCATCATCCTTCTGATGTATGGATCGAACAGTCTCGGATGGTACATTGACGAAATTTCTGCGCTGTTTCTCTCGCTGGGCCTTATTTCAGCGGTAGTGACGAGAATGGGAACGGGTAAAACGATAAAGGCTTTTACCATCGGCGCAAAAGATATGTTGATGGCCGCCATCATTATCGGTATTTCGCGCAGTGTCCTGGTTGTTGCCGAAGATGGCAAAATTATCGACACCCTCCTGTATGCGATGTCCGGAGCTGTGGCTGACTTTCCCAATGCGGTGAGTGTTCAGATCATGTTTTTGGTTCAGGGTTTCATCAACATTTTTATTCCATCCGGATCGGGTCAGGCAGCCATCACCATGCCCATCATGACCCCATTGGCCGATCTGCTGGGTATTTCCCGACAATCGGCGGTGTTGGCTTTTCAGTTTGGCGATGGCCTCCTGAATCTGATTATACCTACCAGTGGGGTTACGATGGGGATTTTGTCTGTCGCCAAAATTCCTTATAACGTTTGGGTGAAGTGGATATGGAAACTCATCGTGGTATTCACGATTCTATCAATGGTGTTGCTGGCGGTTCCGGAATATGTGGATGTCTGGCCCTGATGCTGTGGCGATATCCGGGCAATATAGCGGGTTTTGTCTACATTTGTCGAAAGCAGTAAATCCATGAATACCGGACTCATTCATTTGCATTCCCTCCTTCGTTGGGTAGCCCTCCTAGCCATTGTCGTTGCGATTATCAACGCATTGGGTGGATTGAGAAAAGGGCGTCCTTTTTCCAAATCCGACAATCGTTGGTCTCTGATCACCCTGATTACCTTTCACATTCAGCTCGTCATCGGCCTCGTCCTTTATTTCATGGGCGATTGGCATACCCAGATTGGCAACATGAGCGATAAAGTCATACGGTTTTTCTCCATCGAACATTTACTGGGAATGCTTATTGTAGTGGTACTCGTGACTGTAGGCAGAGCTTCAGGAAAAAGAGCTTCATCTGATCTATTAAAACACAAACGACATTTTTCTTATTTTCTACTCGCTTTGATTATTCTGCTCTTCAACATTCCCTGGCCTTTCCGGGAAGTGGGAGCGGGTCGAGGCTGGTTTCCCGGAATGTAACGCATGAAAAGAAATTCATTTTATTTATTGACGCTGCTGATTATCTGGTCGTGCGGTTCAAATTCAGGAGATGCTGTGGTTGAAAAACCTGAACAAACGGCATCTGAATTGTTTAAAACCCACTGCGCCATTTGCCATGGGAGCGATGGGAAAAAAGGTTTTGCCGGTGCCAAATTGCTGCCGGAATCAAACCTGACAATTGACGAGCGCATAGCCATTATCACCAAAGGCAAAGGTGCGATGATGGCTTATGAAAGCGTGATGACTTCTGCCCAGATCAAAGCGGTGGCGGAATACACTACAACATTGAAGTAATTCGACAAACACATATGTCAGAACCACTTGTAACGACAGCGGAACAGGAAAAAGCCATTTTGATAGGCCTCATTACCCGGGATCAAAGCCCCGAGCAGGTGAGCGACTACCTTGATGAACTCGCTTTTTTGGCGGAAACCGCTGGTTTTCGTACCTTAAAACAATTTACCCAGCGGCTGGATAAATCCGATATTGCCACTTTCGTGGGAAAGGGAAAACTGGAGGAAATCACAGCCTATGTGCATGAAAACAACATTGATGTGGTCATTTTCGACGATGATCTAAGTCCATCTCAACTGCGAAATCTCGAGAAAGTTCTGGATAGAAAAATCTATGACAGGAGTTTGTTGATTCTCGATATTTTCATGTCACGCGCGCGCTCCGCACAGGCCAAAACCCAGGTGGAACTCGCCAGGTCACAATATCTTTTGCCGCGACTTACACGCATGTGGACCCACCTTGAGCGTCAGCGCGGGGGCACAAGTACAAGGGGTGGTGCCGGAGAAA
>JBBSDD010000182.1:0-5873 GCA_038249755.1 Flavobacteriales bacterium
CCTCAAAAAGTACAGAGAATACAAAGACGTGTGGATGCGCACGCTTCAACCCGGCGATAGCAATCAGGTATGCGAAGGTTGTGAAGTGGTCATCCATTATCAGGGCCGGGGCCTTACGGGAAATGTTTTTGACGACACCCGAGAGCGCAACATGCCCCTGCGTTTCGTCTATGGCCACGAACATCAGGTGCTACGTGGCATTGAGTACGCCCTTGAGCGCATGCATCGCGGCGAAAAAGCCGAAGTGATCATCCCTTCCTGGCTGGCATTTGGAAGCAAGGGCAGCGCTTACAATTTGGTGCCGCCTTTCACCCCCGTGATCTATGAAATTGAGGTGATGGAGCTCGCCCGGAAGTAAAGTTGAAACTTGCGATTCCCTCTCATGAAGAATCCTTCCGGAAAAGGAATTTCAGGGGAAATTTGTTGAAGATTGGGCTAAAGCCAAATGAAGACTTTTTAAATTTATTGGGCTAAAGCCCCAAATACCCTTATGCCCTTTTTCCGGAGGCTAAAGCCACCCGGTAAATGGCTAATTCTATTTTTCTAATCAATGACAGCCATCTTTCAAATGGGCTAAAGCCACCAGGCAAATGGGCTAAATCTATTTTTCTAATCAATGATAGTCATCTTTCAAATGGGCTAAAGCCACCCGGAAATTGGGCCAAAACCACCCAGAAAAAGGACTAAATCTCTTTGTCAAAAAAGCTAAAACCAATCAACGAAATAACCAAAGCCAAATGAAGGACTTTTAAATTTATTGGGCTAAAGCCATGTCTCATTTGCCGGGCGGCTTTAGCCCCCGGCAACTGGATGCAGTAGATTTTGGGGCTTTAGCCCAATGTTTATTGACCTCTTTTCCGATGGCTTCAGCCAAATTTTATTTCAAAGTCTGGTCTGTGGTGATCTGCCTCAAGGCTTCTGGCCTGCCTTATCTGGTCTCAATTGCGGGGCGGCTTTAGCCCCCGGCAACTGGATGCAGCAGATTTTGGGGCTTTAGCCCAATGTTTATTGAACTCTTTTCCGATGGCTTCAGCCAAATTTTATTTCAAAGTCTGATTTATCCTGATCTGCCTGATGGCTTAAATGCAATTCAATCAATGGAAAAGCACTGGAATATCATTTCATCCCGATCAAAAATACACAAGGCCTTTTGTGCAGTTTGGGCGGATTCTTTTTCCAGTCGCTGATCTTGCGCGTGTGGATTTGTTCGGTGGGCGTGGTGATGTCAGTGGCTATGCAAAGCAGGGTTTCAGCTCCGCAGGCTTCAAAAACGTTTTCCAGAATTTTTTCGTTGCGAAAAGGCGTTTCCATAAATATCTGGGTATAACCTTGCCGTGCATCGCGTTCGATGAGCCGCAGTTTGTGTGTGCGGTCTTTCCTGTCTATGGGAAGGTATCCGTGAAAAACAAAGGACTGTCCGTTGAAGCCCGAAGCCGTGAGCGCCAGAATAATCGAGGAGGGACCGCTGGCGGGCACCACCTGGATTTTCTCTTCATGGCACAGCGCCACGATGGCCGAACCCGGATCGGCTATGGCCGGCAAGCCGGCTTCTGAAATCAGACCCATATCGGTGCCGCTCTTCAGCGGCTTAATGAAGCGGGTGAGCTCTTCTTCCGGCGTGTGTTTATTCAGCACATAAAACTGGAGTTCATCCAGCGGTATTTCCGTGCCGATCGACTTGAGGTAGCGCCGTGCAGTGCGGTCGCTCTCCGCAATGAAGTGCCGCAAGGTACGCGAGCGGGCAAGCACCCCGGCAGGAATCACCATTTCAGCCTGCGATTCGCCAAGGAGGGTGGGTATGAGGTAGAGTTTAGCTTTTTCCATCAAGGGTATTTAGGTAGGCTTCACAGGCCTTGTCGAGCATTTGGTACACATCTTCAAATCCATCGTCGCCGCCGAAATAGGGATCCGGAACGGACTGATTGCCTTGTGGTTGAAATTCGTTTAGAAACAGGCTCACTTTGCTCCCGTGTGAAGATTTGTGCGGCACGCGCAATACGTTTTGCAGATTGCTCGTGTCCATCACAAGTATCCGGTCAAACCTGCCAAAATCTTCGGGTTCTAAAGTCCGCGCCCGCAAGTCGGTGATGTCGTGGCCGTGTTCCTTCATTTTGGCGACAGCCCGGTGATCGGGTGCCTCTCCGGTGTGGTATCTGTTGGTTCCGGCCGAATCGATCGTAAGCCGGAGGCCTCTCTCGCGGGCCTTGTCGCGTAGTATTCCTTCAGCCATAGGGCTGCGGCATATGTTGCCCAGGCAAACCAATAACACTTTCATGGCCGCAAAGGTAATATTAATAGACATATAGTCCATTTACAGTGAGGCCATTTACCCTGCTACCCGCTTGCAAAGTCTGCGCGCGTTCACACTTACTCGCCGAGCAGGTGTTTGACGGTGGCTTCGAGCTGCTGATCCGAGCCACTGCAAACTTTTGCGGGTTCGTTCATCACGCGGATGTCCGGTTCGAGTTGGGTATTCTCCAGCAGGGCTCCGGTTTTCACATCGCGCATACCGATTTGCGGAATGCCGAATACGGTGCCGTCCATCATTTGTTCCCACCACACGGCTGTGCCTGTGCCCGGTACGGGCATGCCGATGAGTTTTCCGATGTCGAAAAACTTGTACGTGTAAGGAAACATATGGGCGTCGGAATAATTGCTCTCACCCATGATCACTGCCGAGGGTTTTTGCCACTTGAAAAGCGGCTCTCCACCCATGTTGGTCTGTCCGCGCGGCTCAAATTGCATGTAGGGCTCACCGCTCAGAAAAGTGGCCAAATCGTCGTGCAGCCAACCCCCGCCGTTGAAGCGGGTGTCGACCACCAGGGCATCCTTGTCATTGTGTTTGCCCAAGGCCTTGCTGAACACTTCGCGGAAGCTCTCGCTGTCCATGCCCCGCACGTGCACATAGCCGATTTTACCGTCCGAAAGGCGTTCGGTTTCGGCTTCTCGGGTTTTCACCCAGCGTTCATAAGCAAGTTCGTTTTCTTCTCCAACATTGATGGGTTCCACCACTTCATCCCAGCGTTTGCCATTCTTAGGGTTGTGGTAAGAAATGAGCACTTTCTTGTCAGCTTTCCGGTTCAACAAGGGCCAGAAGTTTTCACCCGCTTTGATGGGTGTGCCATCTATTTTTTCGATGATTACCCCATCCAACACTTTGCCATCGGGATTCTTCAGCGGACTCTTGTCCATCACTTCTGCAATGCGCAATCCATCGGCGGTGTGAGTTTGGTCGAAAAATACACCAAGTCCGGCGGTGCGGTCATCGGTGGGTTCACCGGAGCCGTAATATGCGCCGGTGTGAGAGGCGTTCACCTCGCCGAGCATTTCGCTGAGCATGTCTGCAAAGTCGTAGCCATTGTTGATGTGGGGCAGGAAGCGGGCGTAATTGGCCTTGTACATATTCCAATCTACGCCGTGGAGGTCTTCCAGATAAAACTTCTTCTTGAACTGGCGCCACACATGTTCGTACATGTATGCGCGTTCGGCGTCGGTATTCAGGTTCATCTCCGACGAGAAGGCAATGGCTTCCTGCGTGCCGTCTTCCACCTTTATCTTGGCGAGACTACCCGATTTGTTGACAAACAGAAATTTTTCATCCTTGTCGAAATACAATTCAGTGCCATCATCACCGATTTTGGTGAGAATTTTGGTTTCACTGTCTTTAAATTCGGTTTTCCAGAGGTTGGTCCCATCATCGGTCTGCGCAGCAAAATAAAGGTTTTCGCCTTTTTCATCCATAACAAAGTCGCTGAGGAAAGAAGAGAAGAGGGTAAGTTTCTCCTTGCGGTCCTGTAAGCCGTCATAGTCGACCACGAGCGGTTTTACCTCTTTGGGTTTGTCTGACTTTTCATCTTTTTTGTCGTCTTCTTTTTTCTTTTTTTCATCAGTCCCGTCTTTCTCCCCATCCTTTTTCTCGCGCTCTTCTTCTGCTTCTTTCCAAAGGGCGTAATCCGATTTTTTCAGTTTGAATTTACGGTGTGCTTCTTTGGTGAGAAACAGGGCGTAGATGTCCTGCTGCGCACCCCAACTTCCGTGCGAACGGTAACCATCACGATCGGTGGCCCAGATGATGGCTTCTCCACCCATCGCAAATTTGGGCATGTCGTTGCCATAACCGCTTTCCGTGAGGTTTACGGGCGGTTTTTCGCCGGAGGCATCGAGCAGTCCGACCTGGGAGTTCCATCGGTTTTTGTCGTTGAAAAGCACGAGCAGGTATTTGCTGTCGGGCGACCAGGTGTAATATTGATCCCCGTCAGCATAGCTGTAGTTGAGATCGCCTGCCAGAACGGTGCGCACCTTTTCACCCGCGAGGTTTTTGATGCGCAGGGTGGTGCGTTCTTCGAGGAAAGCTACTTCCTTTCCATCGGGCGAGTAGGTGGCTTGAAAGGTTTCTTCCGGGGTTTCCACCAGGGCTTTTTCTTCTATCAGGGTGGCGTTGTAGAAATACTTTTCATCTTTTCGCCCGAGGGAAGCTTCGTAGATATTCCAGCTACCGTTTCTTTCTCCGGAATAGAGGAGTTTTGTGCCGTCGTGGTTGAAGTCGAGGTCACGTTCCTGTTCTGGGGTGTTGGTGATGCGTTTGGTCGTTGAAAATTCCACGGAAGTGACAAATACCTCACCCCGCACGATGAAAGCGATTTCTTTGCCATTTGGCGAAAGCGCAAACTGCTCGGCTTTGTCGGTAATCATTTTAATCACTGACTCATTGTACCTCCTGTCAGTGTTTACTTCGATGGGCACCATGCGGTGTGGCTGGCCGTCGAGCTGGGTGTAGACACCGCCGTTGAAGCTGTAGCACAACATCCCTTCGCCGGAGAGCGTAATGCTTCGCACGGGATGGTCTTCAAACTGACTCACCTGCCGGAAATTTCCCGCTTTGTTTTGGGTGATGTCTGCCTTCCAGATATTGAAGGAACCACTGCGCTCCGAAAGAAAGAAAAATTTGTTTTCGCCGGCGGCCCACACCGGATTGCGGTCTTCGGAAGCATCGGAAATGAGTTGGTGATAGGCGCTGTCGGCAAATGAATACATCCAGATGTCGCGCGCAACGGAGGAGGTATGGTGTTTTCGCTGCGGACTTTCATAACCCTTCACATCTTCGAAAATCAACCGGCTTCCATCGGGACTCATCCGTGCCGACTCGGCAGGGGTGGTGAGAATTTGCATTTCGCGGCCGCCCGATACCGGCACTTTGTACAATTCGGGCAAAACGCCGGAGGGAAACAGGACAGCCTTGTGGTGATCCATGCGGGAAGACCCGTAGATCACTTCTGTGCCATCGGGGGTGAAGTCAAATGGCGTATCTCCAGCCGAATGGAAAGTGAGTCGCGCGGGCGTGCCACCTGCGAGATCGACGATAAAAACATCGGCATTGCCATGGCGCATGGAAGAAAAAGCGATTTTTTTGCCATCGGCACTCCATACCGGGCTGACTTCATACGCTTCGTGCAGGGTGAGTTGACGTGCCACACCGCCTTCATAAGGCACTGTGAATATATCGCCCTGGTAGGAAAAGGCAATTGTTTTTCCATCGGGAGAAATAGCGGGCGTGGTGATCCAGTAAGTGGAATCAGTTTGGGCCGTGACCAGAGAGCTGATCGCCAGAGCGGCAATCAATGAGTAGATTTTCATACGGATTGGTTGGTTGATAAGGGGGCCAAATGTGCCCATAATCTTTGTGGTGAGACGAAAAACCCGCTGAAATATTACAGCAATTGAGAAAAATTGGCAATTTTCATTAAAAAAGAGAAATCACTGAAAACGGCCACGTTTAATCAGCGCTGCCACCTTTGGTCACGACGATTTCCACACGCCGGTTGAGTGTTACATCTCCACCCAGCGGAAAATCTCCTTTTTTTCCAACGTATTCG
>JBBSDD010000183.1:0-5872 GCA_038249755.1 Flavobacteriales bacterium
GCAAAACAAACCTGTGATTGTCGTTTTTGATGAATTTCAACAAGTCAGACATTATCCAGAAAAAAATACGGAAGCATTGCTGCGAACGAAAATTCAGCAATTGCAAAATGTCCATTTTGTTTTTTGCGGTAGCAACCGACATCTTTTGGTAGACATATTTAACAACTCGAAAAAACCATTTTACACGAGTACACAGTTCATGCAGTTAGCAGAAATAGATCAGGTAGTATATCGCAAATTCATAAGGAAACACCTGGAAAAGAAAGACCTCCAGATATCGTCGGAAGCGATAGATTTTATTCTGGAATTTACGCTTTGCCATACTTTTTATACCCAATCCGTTTGTAACCGAATATACGCTGAGCGAATCTCAAATATCACTTTGGAAGATGTGAAGTTTGTTTGCCATCAACTTTTGTTGGAGAACGAAAGTATGTTCTACCAATACAGGCAACTCATCACAAGGCCACAATTCTCCTTGTTATCAGCGTTGGCTCATGAGATGAAATTGGTGCAACCAACTGCTAAAAATTTCATATCCACCTATAATCTGGGCACTCCGGCTTCCATAAAACGCAGTTTGAATGCTTTGATGGAAAAGGAATTGATTCACAATGAGGGCACAAAGCATAACAGCTACAGGGTCACCGATGTGTTTCTGCTCCGTTGGCTACAGATCAATTTTTGAAGAAGATTTACTGAGGGAAGTAAATCATGATGGCATGATACATGCCAAGCGACCCCTTGTCAACTGACGTGCTAATTGTGCCATACGAAAGTTTGATGCGCTGAGGTCGACAATAGTTACTTCAAATCGATCAGCTTGTGCTCGCGCGAGGCCCTTTTAAGTTTACTACCTGCAACAATAATAGATAATGGAAAAATTAATCCACCAGCAATTAGTAAAGGCATGGCTTGATCTAGATCTTCGATAAATAAACTGCCACCGATCATCAACGTTGAGAGAACCACCCCTGTAATAAGCCAGGAGCCCGCAGAATTTAAGCTCTGCTCAAAATTTTGACGGGCCCCCATTTGTTGTTGGACCCGCATATCAATTGATATAGATGCATTTTCAGCGGAAGGACCCGCTACTTGAACCCAAACATTATTGTATTTATAGGACTCAACCGTATCTTTTTCGAAAACAGGCCTACCCTCCTTCGTTTTTGTATGAATTCCAGCATAGTTCACCCCAATGATTTTACATTCCAATGTATCACCACTATTGAATATGATGATATCTTAAGATTGAGCAGAAAAAGCAAAAAATAATGAGAACCAGATGAGAAGAAGGTTCATTCGTCGTAGTTTCATAATCACTGATTTTTAACGAATTTAATATTTCTTGAGAGAATCCGAAATGTGCTCGTGATTGCCCTTCGTGATCCTGATCACCGGAGACCCTGGTTTTCAACGGAAAACCTTGCGCCTTTTTGCAAAAGTCACAGTTTTTTTTGTGTCCTGTCATGTCTGAGCGGGCTCAGGCTTTGGGGCGATGTAGGATTAATACGTGATCCTAATCATCGAAGACCCTGGTGCTCAACAAAAAAGCCATGCACCTGAAAAAGGTGCGTGCTTTTTTTATGCACCATGCGCTTCTGAGCAAGCTCAGGCTTTGGGGCATAAAAAAAAGCCTACACTATCGTGTGGGCTTTTTTGTTGTGGGCGATGTAGGATTCGAACCTACGACCCCCTGCTTGTAAGGCAGGTGCTCTGAACCAACTGAGCTAATCGCCCAAATTTCCGTTTTGGGACTGCAAATATAGATGAAAATTTAAACCCGCAAACTTGATTGTACATATTTTTTCGAATTCACAAATCGTCGGTCAGTAACCGCGTGTAATTCAGGAAAAAAATACGGTCGGAGGCGCTTCCTGACAAGACACTACTTCAACTCAAAAACCTTTTTATCAACCACATACGAACTACCACCAACAAAAACTTCAAACTTCCCTGGTTCGGCTTTGAACGCCATGTTGCGCGTATAAAATGCGAGATCTTTTGCCGAGAGGCTAAACCGAACTTCTTTTTCTTCTCCGGCTTTCAAGGCAATTTTCTCAAATCCTTTCAATTCTTTCAATGGCCGCGTGACGCTGCCCACAAGGTCGCGGACGTATAATTGCACCACTTCTTCGCCATCGCGGTCGCCGGTGTTTTTCACCCGAATGGTGATGTCAAGCGATTCATCCATGCCGATGGATTCGCTGCTCAGTTGCAAATCACCATAATCAAAAGTTGTATAGCTCAAACCATAGCCAAACGGATACAAGGGGGTATTGGGTGAATCAATGTATTTTGAAGTATACTTATTGGATTCGTCGAATGGCCTCCCTGTATTCATCGTGTTGTAATACATCGGAATCTGCCCGACATTCCTGGGAAAAGTCATGGTAATTTTTCCTGAAGGATTGTAATTTCCGAAAAGCACATCGGCCACGGCCGCCCCATGCATGGTGCCCAGATGCCAGGTATTCAGAATGGCGGGAACGGTTTCTTGCAAGGTTGATATGGTCAAAGGTCGACCCGCACCTACCAACGCAACGGTTGGTTTGCCAAGTTTCATTACCTCAGCGACCAATTGATTTTGTACGCCGGGCAAATCAATATCAGTGCGGGAAGCAGCTTCGCCACTTTGAACATAATTCTCGCCCAGGGCGAGAATTACCACGTCGGCCGCAGCCGCAATTTTCAGGGCTTCCTCAAAACCAGCGGTGTCGTCGCCATCAAATACACTACCTTGTGCATAAGCAACCTGTGCTCCCGGAGCAGCAACTTTGATTCCGGCCAGCAAGGTTATCGCTTCTTCCTTGATCCCTGAAGCGTGCCAGGTTCCCAAAATGTCGAGCTGGTTGTCGCCTAGCGGACCAATCAATGCGATGGATTTTACATCTTTCGAGAGGGGCAAAATTTTACTGCCGTTAAATTCGTCATTTTTGAGCAGCACGATGGATTTCCGGGCAGCAACAAGTGCGTGTTGTTTCATCTCTTCTGAAAGCACGGTTGCTTTTTCACGTTTTGCATCGAGGTACAAGTATGGATCATGAAAAATTCCCAGTTTCCACTTCATGCCAAAAATCCGGCGTACGGCCTGATCAACCTGTTCTTCTGTCAATTCACCTGCGGCTATAAGATTCTTCACATGCGCATTGTACACACCGCCCTGCATGTCCATGTCGACCCCGGCGCTGAGTGCGAGTTGCGCTGCAGCCGATTCGTCCTCCACCACCCCATGTTGGACCATTTCGTTGATGGAGGTATAGTCGGTCACGACAAACCCTTCGAAACCCCATTCATCGCGGAGGATATCCTGAAGCAACCATGAATTTCCTGAAGCCGGGACGCCGTCCACATCGTTAAAAGACGTCATGATGCTTCCCACGCCAGCATCGACAGCCGCTTTGTATGGGGGCAGGTAAAATTCCCTTAGGGTTCTTTCGCTCATATCCACCGTGCCATAATCCCGACCGGCCTGCGGAGCACCGTAGGCAGCAAAATGTTTCACACAAGCGAGTACTGTGAAAGGGTCGTTCAGGGATTCTCCCTGATAACCCTGAATTTTGGCGACACCGATCAGGCTTCCCAAATAAGGGTCTTCGCCCGAACCTTCCGCTACCCGCCCCCAGCGTGGGTCGCGCGCAATATCCACCATGGGATTGAATGTCCAGTTAAGCCCGGCAGCGGCACATTCTTTGGCCGACAAACGGGCTGATTCCTTGATGGCCGCGAGATCCCAGGAAGCGGCTTCTGCGAGTGGTATGGGGAAAATCGTTTTGTAACCGTGTATCACATCATAGCCGAACAACAGGGGTATCCCGAGTCGGGTTTGATTGACGGCAATATCCTGCAAGTCTTTGTTATAAGCCACGGTATGGGCGTTAAACAATGCTCCCACCCGTCCGGCCTTGAGGTCATTTTTGTAATTTTCGTTCAGTGTAGGACCTGTCACATCCCATCCGCTGGTGTATAGGGTGAGCTGGCCGATCTTCTCTTCGAGGGTCATTTGCGCGAGCAAATCATCGATAAAGGCCTTTTCGGTTTTGTTCGCAGGATTCAATTTTACTTTTTTCTGGGCAGTGACAAACATCGGCAAAATCATCAAGGTGAGAAAAATTGGGGCTTTATTCATGTGGAGGGGTCTTTTTGTTGTGAGAAAAAATCCATTGGAGCAGTTGCGGTTCGGCAAAGGCCGGATCCCAACTGTTGTGGTTTACACCGGGATATATGGTCAGTTTCGGGCTGCCAGCCGCATTTGAAATGGCGCGGTGCATTTTTCGGGAATGTTCCACGGATACTACCTCATCTTCTTTGCCATGAAGAATCCAGAATGGTGTGGTCCGGGCGTATTTCGCGGCGTAATTTTCATTACCCCCACCACAGATGGCCACAGCGGCGGCAAAAGTATCAGGTTTTTTAGCCACCAATTCGTACGTGCCCATGGCACCCATTGAGAGTCCCGCGATGTACACGCGCGATTTGTCAATTTCCGGAAGGGCGATCAAAGAGTCAATTAGGTGATTGACCAAACGAAGGCCAGGATTCATTTCTGCCCTTTCGGGAAAAGAGAATAAACGACCAGTTTCTGTTTGTTCTACCTCTACCACTGGCCAGAAATCATCCGCGCTGCACTGCGGAAAGACCACCACAGCAGGATATTCACGGATGCTATCAGCAAAAAGAGCAGAGCCATGGATTAATTGCGCCTCATTGTCATTTCCCCTTTCGCCTGCTCCGTGAAGAAATACGAGCAGTGGGTATTTTTTTGATGGATCGAAATCCGGAGGCACCAACATGCGATAGTGCAGGGTGTCTCCACTTTCGTGAAATTTCTCGTACGAATAGGCTGCCTGTTGGGAAAAACCCGACATGCCGCAAATCAGCGCAGAAGCAAACAGCACACTATTCTTTTTCATAGGTAAAACCCAGTTTTGATAATCCATATTGAATTTCAGGCGCTTGCATGAACAAATTCCAAATCATCCCGGTTCGGTGATTTTCAATCATTACAGGAATCGGGCCCTGATCGATGGCCAGGTACCGGTCCTCTTTCCAATTGTATTCGAAACTAAATGCATCGTAGGGACCAAATTTGCCGATAAGGCTATCCCGGGAATCATCGTACAAAAATCGCAAAAAAGCCATGCTTTCTTTTGGGGTATATGGAAAAGAAGACAAAGCCGCGGTAGGCGAGATGACACCCAGATCGCGCCCTGGTCGGTGCCCTGCATACCCACGCATGCTGTAACTCGATGTGAGGCCCCAGCAATCTGGACCGTAACTTTTGTATCCTTCCGGATTTTCAACACAATACCGGTAATGAACCAATGCGTGATTTTGATTGAGTTTCCAATAGTCACCATATTGGTCTGTGAGACCTCTCGGATCCAATCCGAGATACGAATAATGGGCCCAGAACAAAGGACCGACAGGGTCGTCATTGGTTTCATAATGATCGAGCACAAGTTCCAGATCATAATAAATCTGATCTGACTTGATGGCCCCTTTTCGAGCCCAGCCCTCGTCATAGACTACTTTTTTGATCGGGTGTGTCGGCGAAGAAGCACCGAGTACATACATGATGAGACATTCATTGTATCCACCAACGGGGAAATCCATTTCCCACCCATAGTTTGGACTCCAATGCCAATAGAGCACATTTCGGCCGTGGTTATAAAAATCAAATTCGATACCTCGCCATAGACTGTCCATGCGATTTGCGAGGTGCTGTTCAGATTCCGAACCGTCTTTGAAATATTCCCGGGCGGTAATCAAACCCGCTGCGAGAAAAGCCGTTTCGACGAGGTCTCCGCCGTCATCTTTTTTGCTAAATGGTTTTGTTTTTCCCGTGCGGCCATCCATCCAGTGGGGCCAC
>JBBSDD010000184.1:0-5854 GCA_038249755.1 Flavobacteriales bacterium
AATGAAACACACCACAGAGAATAAAGCCCTCACCCTTGGTGAGCTGAAAAAATCAGGATATCAATCCCTTCCGGTAAAAGACGAGAGCAGAAAAAACCTGGTGGCCCGGCTGAAATCCGGCACGCCGGTTTTTGAAGGCGTCCTGGGTTATGAGCAAACTGTTTTCCCAGAAGTGGAACGCGCCCTTTTATCACGTCACAATATCAACTTCCTCGGACTGCGCGGACAGGCAAAAACCCGAATGGCGCGACAGCTGATCCATTTGCTCGACGAATATATTCCGGTGGTGGAGGGCTCTGCCATCAATGACGACCCATTGCATCCCATTTCGCGCTATGCCACCGACCTTATTTCTCAAAAGGGAGATGCCACCCCGATATTCTGGCTGCACCGTTCAGACAGGTATACTGAAAAACTCGCCACACCCGATGTCACTGTTGCCGACCTGATCGGAGATGCTGACCCGATCAAGGCGGCCAATCTCAAACTGGATTACTCCGACGAACGGGTTATCCACTTTGGATTGATACCCCGGGCACACCGCGGCATTTTTGTCATCAACGAACTGCCAGATCTTCAGCCAAGAATTCAGGTGGCCCTTTTCAATATTTTGCAGGAAGGCGATATCCAAATTCGCGGATTCAAACTCAGACTGCCATTGGATGTTATGTTTGTATTCACCGCCAATCCGGAGGATTACACCAACCGCGGATCGATTATCACACCACTCAAAGACCGGATTCAAAGTCAGATTCTGACGCATTACCCAAAAAATACTGAAATCTCAGCGGCCATTACACGTCAGGAAGCAAAAATAGCGACTGATCAAACCGGGGCCATTGAAATACCCGAGATCGTGGGAACCCTCATCGAGCAAATCGCGGTGGAAGCCCGTTCCAGTGAGTTTATCGATCAGAAAAGTGGTGTTTCTGCGCGGCTGACTATCAGTGCCTATGAAAATCTCGTGAGCACTGTGGAACGCCGTATGCTGATCAATGGTGAATCGACTGGCCGTGCGAGAATGGGCGATTTACTCGGAATACTTCCTGCCATCACTGGAAAAGTGGAGTTGGTATACGAAGGCGAACAGGAAGGGGCCAAGAATGTGGCTTTCGGATTGTTGGGAAAAGCCCTTCGAAACAAATTCGCTCAATTTTTTCCGGACCCGGAATTGGCAAAAAAGAGGAAAAATGAACCGAATCCATACCAGGAAATCATTGCCTGGTTTGGGAAAAATGAACTGGAACTTTTGGCTGACAGCGATGTAAAGACGCATCACGCCAAATTGATGGAAGTACCGGGATTGAAAAAACTGGTGGAGAAATACAATCCCCGGCTCGACGCGAAAGACGCTGACCTGATGATGGAATTTGTGCTTCACGGCCTCGCAGAATATTCCATGCTTGGAAAAAATGTACTCGAAGACGGCCTCGCATTTTCGGACCTTTTCAACAGCGTTTTTTCACTGGACAATTATGAAGATGGTGAAAACAAATAATGAATAAACGGTTGCTCCTGGCCGGGTGGGGCACACTGTTGGTTTTCCCCTTGCTTGGCTGGTTTATCCTTCAGTTTTTTGAAGATGATCCGTTAAATATGATGGTTCGCGGTGACTTGCCGATAATTTTGCAGCTTGTTTACGGTCTTGGGCTTGGTGTGGTGTTTGGCAAAATTGCCTCCTGGGTGATATCCCTTCCTGCCCTGCGCGATTCATCAGAAAAATATGTGCATATGATTTCCACCTTGAATTTACGGCTTCCAGCTATTCTGTTTCTGTCGTTCTGCGCCGGTTTCGGAGAAGAATTGTTGTTTCGCGGAGCCATCCAACCACTTCTGGGCATTTGGCTTACCGCCATCATATTTGTGGCGATACATGGTTATATCAATCCGCTGAACTGGCGAATAAGTGTATATGGCGTGGCAATGACAGGCATCATTGCCTGTCTGGGATGGATGACTGAAATATGGGGCATATTCAGCGCCTGCGCAGCGCATATGGCGATTGATGTCGTACTCTTTACATACCTTGCAGGCCGGAGCAGGCAGAATAATTTTCAAAACCAACACGCATGAATAAAAGAGTGATTTATATGTTCTTTCTTGGCCTTTGTTTTTCATCGTGCGAAGGCCAGGTGCAGACGACAGCTGAAGTACCATTCCAGGTGGTAAGACCCGATGATTTCGCGAAATACTGGTATAGCGGAAATGCAGAACTGAATCATTACGATCTGGAGCAATCCCGTTATGGTGAAACCCGCAAAGGAGATGCAGTTTTGATTTATGTAACCGAAGATTTTCTGGCCGACAAACAGGTTAAAAAAGAGCGTGGTGAAGAGAAAGCCTTCAGCGTTTTAAAACTAAATTTTGCCAAAAAATTTGTCACCGGGATTTATGATTATTCCATCATGACCAGTATTTTTACGCCAGTGGAATACATGAAGCAGCCGATGACACTGAAAGTCACCTTCTCATCTCAGGATTGGTGTGGTCAGAGTTTTAGCCAAATGAATTTGAGAGAAAAGCAAATGAACTTTCAGGTCCGCTCCTATTTTCAGGACGAGGGAGATGTGGAAGTTGATATGCCGGCGACCTATATCGAAGATGATTTGTGGACAAGAATTCGGCTGGAACCTCAAATGTTGCCCCTTGGCAAAATCGACATCGTGCCTTCACATGAATATTTGAGACTTCACCACAAAAAGATTCAATCTTATAAAGGGGAAGCCAACCTTGTGATTCAAGTGAATGATACCAAAACCGGGGGTGAATTTTACGTGTATACCCTGCGATATCCTGAACTTGACCGGGTATTAAAAATCGAATGTCAGAGCACTTTCCCGTATCGCATTACTTATTGGGAGGAAACAATGAATGCTTCCGATCCCAATAAAAAACAAGTTACAAAAGGCAAGCTGACTGACACCGAACAAAATGCTTACTGGAATTTAAATTCCAATAAAGACGAATCCCTAAGGGATTCCTTAGGGATTCGGTACAAAATAGATTGAAAATGACTATTCGATCTTGAATGGAACCTGCGTGTCACCCCATGCCATAACCACCAATCCACCTTCATCGATGGTGAATCTGAGACTTTCAACATTTGAATCAGTTTTCATCGGTTTTACGCTGGTGCGCAAAACGTCTTTTGAAGCATCGTAGTTGTAAGCTCCCCACTGATCCCACTCAGAGTTGATTATAATTTCCCATTCGTTTTCACCCGGTATGGTAAACAAGGCATACTTGCCAGCTTTTAAGGTTTTGCCACCAATTTTCACATCCTTATCGACTGTAACGGTGGTGGCTTCGTTGGCACCTGTACGCCAGATTTTGCCGTAAGGCACCAAGTCGCCATAAAGATCCCTGCCTTTTGCCGCAGGAGATGAGTAATCAATCAAAACTTTCGTTCCTTTCACTGTCGCCTCAGCAGTCTGCGGAGGGCTGGGCCGATCCGATTTATCCTGAGCCTGACCTACGAAGGTCATAAAACTGAAAAAAATGGTTAGTGCACCAAAAAATTTAATTGTTTTCATTTTTGAATTTTGGGTTTGGTTTGTATTCTGCGTTTTTAATAACATTTTATTCCTGACTGATTTTGTGTACATCATTGTTGTCGCGCTCTATCTGGTCTTTTACTTCTTCAATCTTTTTGCCCACCATGGCCATCTCACGGTGATTATTGCGCACCAGCCATTTAAAGGCATCTTCATCACCATCGCCTGTAAGAGCCGTCTTGGCAAGCACGTCAAAATTATGATTTACCAACCACTCCACCGCATCCTTTTTTCCCTCCGCTCCCGAGATGGTCGCAGCGAGGTGGGGAAACTGATTTTCAAGTAGCCATTCGCGCGCGTCAGGCTTGTTGTGCAAGGCAAAAACGAAAATTCCGAGTTCAGGAAAACCGTTTCGGATGAGCCATTCCCTGATTTTTTGATTGCCGCTGATGGCTTCACCCCAGGCGAGTAGAACTTTGGCAGAATATATGGTTTTCAAATATTGCTTCATTAAAAATTGTACTTTCGGCTTTGCCAAAAAACGTACCACAAATGAAGTACTCGACAGAACCAATGCTTAAAGATAACGCTTTACTGGGCAAAACAATTGTGGTAACAGGTGGCGGGACAGGTCTCGGCAAATCAATGGCTAGTTACTATTCGGAACTGGGAGCCAACGTGGTAATTACCAGCAGAAAATATGATGTGCTGGAAAAAACAGCCGCAGAAATAGCGCAAAAAACGGGGCGCGAAGTACTTCCAATATCCTGTGACGTGAGAAAGGAAGATGAAGTAGAAAATCTGCTCAAAAAATCGCTTGAAAAGTTTGGTCGCGTTGACGGATTGTTAAACAATGCTGCAGGAAATTTTATCAGCCCTACGGAACGTCTGAGCCCAAAGGCTTTCAATATCATATTAGACATCGTTTTAAAAGGGACCGTCAATTGCACCCTGATTTTTGGTAAACATTGGATTCAGTCCAAACAACCCGCTACTGTATTGAGCATCGTCACGACGTATGCGTCCACCGGCTCGGGGTTTGTGGTTCCTTCCGCTTGCGCAAAAGCAGGTGTCATTGCCCTCACCCGAAGTCTCGCAGTGGAATGGGCGAAATATGGGATACGGTTTAACGCCATTGCACCAGGGCCATTTCCTACCAAGGGTGCCTGGGACAGGTTGCTGCCCGCCCCATTGAAAGACAAAATCTCAATGGAATCGCGCATTCCGTCCAAACGTACAGGCGAACATCAGGAGCTCGCAAATCTAGCAGCCTATCTCATCAGTGATTTTTCCGGGTATGTGAATGGCGAAGTGGTCACAATCGACGGTGGGGAGTGGTTGCAGGGTGCCGGTCAATTCAATCAGCTTGAGGCTGTGACGGGAGATATGTGGGATGAAATAGAACGATCTATACGCCAAACCAAGGGTAGTTCCTGATTCCAGGGCTTGATCGAATGTCACACGCATTGTAAAATACAGCGGGCCTCATTGGTCGAAGATTGCGTAACCAAAAATGCCTTCTTACAGTAAAAAACCGGTATCTCATTACCGGATTTCATGACTGCAAGACATTTTTTTATCTCCGTAATTTTCCTCTTTGTTTTATTTTCTCTGGGCGCTCAGGACGCGGTTCATTTTGGCAAAGACCTGAAAAATGAACGTGATTATGAACAATGCGCTCATACGAACATTCATGAACGCCTGATGTCGGAAAATCCTGTTTACAAACTGGAACAGGACTTGAGAGAAGCGGCGCTTTCTATATTACTCGAGCAGGAAAGGCTGGGGCTGGTTCCCAAATCGGATGCGATACTGACCATTCCGCTTGTGGTCCACATCATTCATAAAGGTGAAGCTTATGGCGTTGGCACCAACATTACCAATGAACAGGTTTATAGCGCAGTCAACTCTTTAAATGAAGACTTTCGTAAAATGGCTGGCACCAACGGGTTTGGAGATGGAGCTGATGTCGGTGTGGAATTTTGCCTGGCTCAGCGCAATCCGGATGGGCAAGCGCACAATGGGATAAACAGGGTAAACGGATGTTCAGTTACAAACTATTGCGACAATGGAATTACTGCCGGGACAGGTCCGGGAGCAACGGAGCTTACAATCAAAAACCTTTCTCGCTGGCCCAATCAACAATATTACAATATTTGGGTGGTAAGCGAAATAGAAGGAAACAACGGCGGCTCTGGGATTCAGGGCTATGCTTATTTCCCAACCACCTCAGCCGTTGACGGAACTGTATTGCTTTTCAATGCATTTGGTACGGTGGGAAATTTGAAATCTTATACCAACCTAAACCGGACTTTGACCCACGAGTTGGGACATGCATTTGCGCTCTTTCACACCTTCCA
>JBBSDD010000185.1:0-5814 GCA_038249755.1 Flavobacteriales bacterium
AGAGTTAGCATCTGGGATTTTAAATCAATTTGGATTACAGAGACCATATGACTTTGCCCTGCCCACCGCGGTCGATTTAGACAATGATGGTGATTTTGACCTGCTCGTAGCACTGTATTACGGTAACTACAATTATTATGAAAATACAGGCACACCTTCAGATCCGCTTTTTGCGGCGCCTGTTCTCAATCCTTTTGGTTTGATTATCCCTCCTGATTTTAGCTCCTTTCCAGTGATTGCTGATATGGATGGTGATGGCGATTTTGACATCCTGGCTTCAGGGTATTACGCAGCCATGAATTATTTTGAAAATATAGGAACACCTGAAGCACCTGAATTTGCGGGAGTGGTCCAAAGTCCATTTAATTTTGTCGCCACGGGAGAATTCGTCTTTCCCATGCTCGGAGACCTGGACATGGATGGCGATATCGACATGTTGACAAGGGATTATTATGGTAATTTCTTTTATTATGAAAATGTGGGGACATCCGAAGTGGCTGATTTTGCTGTTCCGGTGACAGCTCCATTCGGACTATCACTTGTTGGTAACCCCCTATTTGGTCCTGCTGTACTCGTGGACTTAGACGATGATGGCGATCTGGACATCCTGCAAAATGATTACTTCGGGAATATCATTTACATCGAAAATACCACCATCGTGATGTCGCAGGAAAATGTGGAAATTGCGGATTTAACTATTTTTCCGAATCCCACGGCCGACTATCTCAACATTCGCACCGAAGCTGATATTCAAAATGTGGAAATACTGGATATGCAGGGAAGGGTAATAGCTGGATTTGGAAAAGAGCGTATAATTTCTTTGAAGGAATTTGCCAATGGGACTTATCTTGTTCGGCTGATGACGGGAGCAGGGATAGTGGTGCGGAAAATACAGGTGGGAAGGTGAGGTGTTGGTTAAAAATAAATCAAGTAGCAATTTATTGTTATAGAACGTTTTAACATCGGCCATCGAGAACGGTTCTTTTTCCGCGCCCGCCTTGCCCGACCAGTGGGCCACCTCGGCGTGTCTTATCCGAACGAAGCCGATCGGGCCCGCGCGGCCAGACGTGGGAAATCACCTGGCGGTGATATCAAAATTCACGGCCTGCCCAATGGATCGGGTGCCATCGGCAAGGCCCATTTGCTCAGGGATTGGACACAAGGATGCATCGCATTGACCAACCCCGAAATGCAGGAGCTCTATGATGCCGTAGCGATTGGGACGGAAATTGAAATTGTGAAATAGCGCCTGTTTCTGCGTTTCAATCAAAGGTTTGCCAAAAGCGCTTGAAAGATTCCGCATCTTTCACTGAGCGTATGGTTTCCAGACTGCTTCGGGAATTGTGGCATCAAAAGCTTATATATTGTGGCATGGGCCAATCATTGCAGCGAAAAAAACTGCACATTTGAAAACCGGAACCAGTCCCACATTTTCATGAAAATACTCATCGTAGAAGACGAACCCAAAGTAGCAGCATTTCTGAAACAAGGACTTGAAGAGCAAGGATATGAAACCGACCTGGTCTATGATGGACAAATGGGAATCAGAAGGGCGCTCCAGGAACATTACGACCTGGTATTGCTCGACATCATCATTCCATATATGAACGGCATCGAATTGTGCAGGCAGATTAAAACAGCGAAGCCAGCCATGCCGATCATTATGCTTACCGCGCTCGGAACCACCGACGACAAGCTTACTGGTTTTGATGCCGGGGCCGATGACTACCTCGTAAAGCCATTTGAATTCAAAGAATTGCTGGCACGAATCAAGGTGTTGCTGCGAAGAAATCAAACTGGAGGTACAGAGACTCCGAACCGCCTCAAAGTGGCCGACCTGGAGCTGGACCTGAATAAAAAACTCGCCCTGCGCGGCGGAAAGGAAATAGAGCTTACCGCAAAAGAATTTTTACTTCTGGAATACCTGATGCGCAACAGCGAAAAGGTGGTGTCGCGCGCTGCCATTGCCGAAAAGGTATGGGAAATCACATTTGACACCGGTACCAACGTGGTGGACGTGTACGTCAATATACTTCGCAAAAAAATAGACCGGGACTTTGAGCTGAAACTCATCAAAACCCGGATCGGTATGGGCTACATATTAAGTCAGGGAGGTTAATTATGGAAATCCGCAAGAAGCTGACCTATCTCTTTGTAGGCATTGTGGCGCTCATCCTTTTATTTTCTTCCCTTGCCATCTATTATTTTTCGGCCGATCACCGGGAAGAGGATTTTTACAACCGCCTGCACAACAAAGGTCGGAACACGGCCAAACTCCTGCTGGAAGTAGAAGAAGTGGATGCGGCGCTTCTGCAAAAGATTGAAGCGGGCAGTCCCCAAAGTCTGCACGAAGAAAAACTGGTGATCTACAATTATAAGGACGAAATTCTATACAGTTCTGACGACTTCTCAGAACTTACCATTACCTCAGAAATTCTGAACAGAATCAGACTGGAAGACGAGATTCGGTATAGCGACAAGGGCCACGAAGTTTTGGGATTTATGTTTCTCGATACCTACGACCGGTTTGTGGTAATTGCTGCCGCAAAAGACGTGTTCGGCTTCCGCAAAATCAGGAATCTGCGGTTGATTCTGATCATTGTATTCGCAGGTGGCGTGGTGATAGCCACACTGCTGGGTTGGGTTTATGCCGGTCGTGCACTCAATCCCATTTCCAAAGTGGTAAGCGAAGTGGAACAAATCAGCATTGCCAATCTCGACCGCAGAATTGATGAGGGCAATTCGCAAGACGAGATAGCCCGCCTCGCCAGTACATTTAATAAAATGCTTTCCAGGTTGGAAAAAGCATTCACCATGCAAAAGAATTTTATCGCCAATGCCTCGCACGAATTGCGCACGCCGCTTACCGTCATTACCGGGCAATTGGAAGTAATGCTAATGCAGGAAAGGACCTCGGACGAGTACCGCCAAACAATGGTTTCGGTATTTGAAGACATTAAAAACCTGAATACCACCTCAAACAGGTTGTTGCTTTTGGCGCAAGCCAACTCCGAAATAGCCCGTAAAGACATCAAACCTGTACGTATCGATGAAGTGGCCTGGCTTGCCCGCACGGAAGTGCTCAAGCGCGACAGCAAATACAATATTGATATTGTACCCGATGAAGGTCTGGACGATGCGGCAAAACTCACCGTAAATGGCAATGAACAATTGCTGAAAACTGCCATCACCAACCTTTTGGACAATGGCTGTAAATATTCGGATAATCACCATGTGCGGCTGGATATCTCGTTTGCTCAAAACCAGGTAATCCTGAAATTCAGCGATAAGGGTATTGGCATTCCGAAGGAAGATATCAAACGCATTTTTGAACCTTTTCACCGCGCCGGCAATGCCATCACCTATAAAGGTCATGGTATCGGCCTTTCATTGGTGGCCCGCATCGCCGAACTCCACGAAGGCATCATTTCTGTGGAATCTGAACCTGAGAAGGGAACTGTTTTCACTTTTATCCTGAATACATTCCAGGATTGACGGGCTCTTCAAAGCCTGACTAAAATTTTAATCACTTTTTAATCTCCTTTTCATTCCGTACTCATGTGGTGGATTCACCTTTGCTTCACAAAACAAACAAGTAAATTTTAAATCCACATGAAAACGTCAGAGAGTAAAACCAAGGTAGCAGCCATCGTCGTAACCTGCTTATTTTTTGCATCCCTTACCGGCTTAGTAGTGATGCACGACTCCAACACCTCACTCGAGGGACTTTTGAATGGCAGCAAGCTTAAAAATGAAAGCCTGTTGTCTGAAAAGCTCACAGTAGAAAAAGAAATCAGCGAATTGAAAAAACAAATCGGGATGCAATTGGGCAAAAATAAAGAAATGGACCAATTACTTGCGCAAGCCAACTCAAATCTTTATAAAAAGGAGCAGGAAATACGCAGAAATGCCGGTAACAACACTTCTAAAAAAGACCTTGCAGACTTACGTCAAATAAAAAGTAGCCTGGAAAAAGATGTGGCTTTCCTGAACGGGAAAATCAAAAATTTGGAAACAGAAAAAGACAACCTGAACAGCCAATTGGCGCTTGCACAGGCACAAAACGAGGAACTCAATAGTACGGTGAGCCTTATGGAGGCATTGGCCATCAACAACTACCGAATCGATGCGACCAAGAAAAATGATAGGCTGACTGTGGTGGCCCGCAAAACCAAAAACCTCAAAATGGCTTTTGACCTGCCGCAGGACATTGCATCAAACATCAACTTCAAGGTGCGCACACCAGACGGAAAAATCATTGACAAATCAGGTGCTGCACTGGCTTATGGAATCGTTGAAAATGGCGGAGACCTGACTGCAAGTATCCAACCCCTGCCAGTAGACATGAAAGTGAGCAAGCGCATCGAAATGAGCTACCAACCAAAAGAAAAACTCAAAAAAGGTGTGTACACCATCGACATCATGAATGGCGACACCTACATCTCCAGTTGCCAGGTGAAACTGAGATAAGAAAAGCTTTAAACGCGCACTTATGTGTTAAGGGAAGGCTGTCACCGAAAGGGGGCGGCCTTTTTTGATGGGGCGTTTAGAAGTATTTTTCCTGCAGGGTTCGGGCATTTTTCAAGACATTGGGTGTATCTCAGTCGGAGGGTTACACTCCCGTGACCGCTTATGCACTTTCGCGCAATTGTGTGCCAATTGCGCAATAGACCAAGCTTAATAACTCTAGTTTCGCATACCTGCAAAGAGTTGATTTCTTAGCTCGAACAGATTTATTCGGCATTGAGTTAAGTATATCACAATGGTCAGGTCGAGTGATTTTTGAAGGGGCGTAGCGGATTCAAAAATTGAACTTAGCGATAAAGTCGCGTTCTCATGACCGCAGGGAATAATCGAGACCCTCCCGCGAAAGTTAATCTCCACTGCTTCTCGATAAAATTTTCAACCTGAGAATCTGCTCACCTCGCTGCGCTACGGTGGCATCTTCTATGGTTGAAAATCACTCCCCGCCACACCAAGGGCGTGGGAAGTGACCAGGTTTATAAGTATAAATGATTTGCGAAACTTGAGTTATTTAACTTTCATTCCTTTACAATTATTCATTACACCATGTCTCAGAAAAATACTTTCAATATTTACTAATTCAAATTCGCCAGTGATCTGTACATTATCATTCTCATTTACACTAAACATATATTCATCAGTTAATCCATAACACTTTACAACGTTTTGTCCAGGATTTACTTGCAGTCTCAAATAACCTTCTGAAGACATACCATTAGTTCTTCCGGTAATTTGTAATATTTTACCGGTATATTTTTTATTGGCTTTATATCGAGTTTTTTCATCCCTTGAATCAATTTCATTTATCAATGTTTCCAATTCAATTTTTACTATTTGTATTTCAGTTTCAGATTTTATCTGTTCAATCTCTTTTTCAAATGATTGGTTACAAGATGCGAGAAGAATTGTTAGTGTCGTAGTAATTAATAAATTTCTCATTATTTATAAACAGACTTTTTCTCACCTATTTTGAAAGGATTCTCTTTACGATAGAAAGCCTGATACCAGAAGAAATCCAACGACATATGTCGTTTGAAGATATTTCAGAATTTCCTTTGATCAATTCTAAAACTTCTATCTCATTCTGGTCATTCATCAGATATTTTCGGCATACGGCTCACAAATATGGTAAATACAGCTCAATAATGCGACAATTTGAGCCGTATTTTCATTTTCGGTGAGCTCCAAAATCCGGGAAGGTGATCTTGATGAAATTCGCAAAGACTGATGATATTTGCCACTTTCGGCAGCATTTCTTCCAAATCTTTATGTTTATGAGAAAGAAACACA
>JBBSDD010000186.1:0-5794 GCA_038249755.1 Flavobacteriales bacterium
ATGTTGCCTTATGAGTCAGCGCATCAGAACCTGAGCGAACTAATCATCGTTGATTCCATGCAACAACGCAAATTAAAAATGCATGAGATGAGTGATGGTATCATAACCCTACCTGGAGGCTTTGGTACGTTTGAGGAATTGTTTGAAATTCTAACATGGGCGCAACTTGGTCTCCATCAAAAACCTGTTGGGCTGCTTAACCATATGAACTACTTTCACTACCTGATCCAAATGATAGATCATATGGTGACGGAAGGGATGTTGCGGAAAGAAAATGCCGCACGATTGCTGATCGATAATAAAGTGGAAAATCTTCTTATTAAAATGAAAGAATTTATTTCACCCGTAACGAGGATCGAAATGAGACCAAATCAGGCGTGAACCTGCTCTGGTACTACGCTGAATTTCTGCTGGCATTGATGTTCCCATATAGCGATCGAACAACCAATTTTTTGTATGATTCGATTAGTTGATCCTCATTTTTACCGGAATTTTCGAGTCTCTTAATCTGGATGAGCGCATGCTGTTGAATGGTCAATAGTGGCAAGACGATTTGTTCCCTCAAATTTATACTTGCTTTAATACTTGGATTGGTTTCAAGGAGTTCTTTTTGCCCGGAAATTTTCAATAAATACTTGCGCGCTCTGACTGATTCCTCAAAAATGATTTGCCAGAACGCTCCGAACTCTTCATCTTTCTTCATGTAGAATGTCAGTGGAAAATAACTCTTAGACAGCGATTGCATCGAATTTTCAACGAGCGTTTTAAAAAAGAGAGAAGACTTGTAGAGTGCCTGTAATTCACCTATTCTATTGTTGTCATCAAATTTGGCGAAAGCCGTTCCGAGCCCATAAAAACCGGGAACATTCTGTTTAAGCTGACTCCAGGCTCCTACAAAGGGAATGGCTCTTAAGTCTTCCAACTTCAAATCGCCTCCTTTACCGCGCTTGGCAGGTCGGCTTCCAATATTTGTTTCACTATAGTATTTCAACGTGCTCATTTTTTCGAGATAAGGCATGAAACACGGATGGGCCTTAAAGTCCTGATAGAGCTCATAACTCAAAGTAGAAAGTTCATCTAAAATAGCTCTGTCAGATTTGCTGAGAACTTTGGTTGGATTGTCAAGAACCTGGTTTTCGAGGCCTGCGGTAAGGAGTTGCTCCATATTGAAACGCGCTGACTGTTCCGTCCCAAAATTTGAACTAATGGTTTGTCCCTGTATGGTGATTTGAATTTGACTGCTGTCAATGGTGGGACCGAGTGAGGCATAAAATTTATGTGTGTTGCCACCTCCACGGGCAGGAGGTCCACCGCGACCATCAAAAAACACTACCTGAATACCAGCCTCACGCGATACGGCACTGATGTTTTCTTTTGCGCGATATATATTCCAATTCGCCGTTATATAACCGCCATCCTTTGTGCCATCAGAGAATCCAAGCATCACAACCTGCTTATTCTTGCGTGCTTTCAGATGTTTTCTATACGTATCGGAAGCATAAAGCCTGGTCATTATATCTCCTGCATTCTTTAAATCATCTATGGTTTCAAAAAGAGGGATGACATCCAAATACATCGGGAAAACCATGCCAGCCAATTTGGCCATTCCAAACACCCGCGCAATATCTTTTTCATTTCGACAATTGCTTATGATATATCTGTAACACCCAAGAGGACCATTGCGTTTTTGAATTTCCTGAATCACGTAAAAGCTCCCAATGGTGTCATTGTCAATTGGATCCTCGAGTGTGGGTTGCTCCTCAAGCTTTTCCAGATTCAACAATTCCGTAATATTTTCGGGAAGATCAGCTATTGATTTAGATCGTGGAATATGGGGTAGGAGGGCATCGAAAGCTTTTGCAATTACCCGACTATCCTGGCGGATGTCGATGCAACTAAAATGAAGGCCAAAAACTTTAATTTTTCTGCGCAAGTCATTAATTTCTTCGATAAATAAACCATGGTGATCCTTTTCTATGGTATCCCGAAGATTGTCTACGGTGGTTTTAAACCAGTCAAGGGTAATCGTTGGTTTATCAGGACTTACAAACCCTGACACGTACAGTCTTTTTTCTATTTCATTGATAATCTGTTCTGTACCTCTGAAAGTAATTCGGCGTTTCAGTTTTCGAATGTCTCTAAAATAAGATTTCAGGAGACTGGTGCGCAATCTATCCGCTACCTGTAAAGTTGTGTTTGTATCAACAAAAGGATTGCCATCGCGATCTCCTCCTGGCCAAAAGCCCAATTGCAACAGGGAATTTTGAATCAGATAGGTTTCGGCATTTTCCCCCATTTGTTGATTTATTGCCTCAAATATTTGCGGAATAGCCGTGTAAAATACGTTTTCAAGAAACCATATGAGGCTTACGGCCTCGTCATATGGACTGGGTTTTTCTTTTTTAAAGAATGGCGTTTTGCCGAGCTGGGCAAGTAATTTTTTAATTAATTGCAGGTTATTTTCGCGAATAGCTCTCGCCAAATCAGTTATGATACCCAAAACCGGGCCAGGATAAAATTGGGTTGGATGGGCTGTGAGAACAAGTTTGACACGAAAGTTCTGTAGTGCCTCTTCAAGTTTTTCTACCACATTGTTCTTCTCAACTGTTTGATAAAACGATTGAAAACTTCCCGGACCTTCGAGATTATTGACCCGATCAAATGCGGCATCCTCTAAGGCATCCACCAACACAATTTGGCGTTCAACAAATTGAATATATCTAAACAGTTGATCAAGCTGCATTTTTTCGGTTTGAAATACTGGATGATCTTCAAAATGCTGTGCAATTATCTCATCTGGCGGAAGATTGCGGGAAAAACCGTTTTTGCATTTCTCAGTCAATAAGGGCAGCAAGATGCCAGTGCGGTGAACACCATCAAGTTCAAGGGTGAGAAAAATAGAATTATATACCTGGTAACGTAATAAGACCAATTCGTTAAAAACTTTAAGATTGTCTCTCATTTGATGCAAGTGGTTTCAGACAGGCAAGTTACAAATTCCTAACCGATGCCCGGTACGAAAACATGTCGGTAAACCACGAAAATGCGCTAACTTTGTGCCGTTTTTATGGACCGAAGGCCTGAAATATTGTCAGATACTACCAACAAAGAACTCTATCCATATCAGGAGGAGTCGATAACGCGTATTTTTCAGGAATTGGAGAAATCACCTGAGAAAGCGGATATTCTTTTTCAACTTCCAACGGGCGGTGGCAAGACGATTATTTTCTCTGAAATTACAAGGCAATACATTGCTTTGACAGGCCGGAAAGTACTCATTCTGACTCACAGAGTTGAGCTCTGTGCGCAGACTTCAAAAGCGTTGTGGGATATCAATGTCAAAAACAAGATTATCAACCGCGATGTCAAGGAACTTGCAGATGAAGCACAGTTCGATTGTTTTGTGGCCATGGTCGAAACCTTGAACAACCGGTTGAATGAGAATGAGAATTATCTCAAGAACATTGGGCTCGTTATAGTCGATGAAGCCCATTACAATTCTTTCAGGAAGCTCTTTAAGTTTTTCGAAAGAGCCAATATGCTTGGTGTGACAGCAACGCCATTGAGTTCCAACCGGAGCCTGCCGCTCAACGAAAATTATCAATCGTTATTGGTGGGTCACAGCATTGCAGATCTCATCAAATCCGGTTATCTGAGTGAGGCAACCACATATACTTTTAATGTAAATCTCCGTTCACTGAAAGTAGGACCTGACGGCGATTATACCGTAAGTTCACTTGATCGGCTTTACAGCCTTTATACCATGCAAGATAGATTGCTTGCGGCTTATCAGGAGCGGGCCGAAGGCAAAAAAACCTTGATTTTCAATAGTGGTATTGCCACATCCATCAGGGTGTATGAACTTTTCAAATCTTCCGGATATAAAGTAAAACATCTCGATAGCACCTTTTCTGCGAAAGACAGGCAGGATACGTTGGATTGGTTTAGGGAAACTCCAGATGCCATTCTGACTTCTGTCGGCATTCTAACCACTGGTTTTGACGAACCTACTGTCCAATGTATTATTCTAAACCGAGCCACGCGTTCACTTACCCTTTATCATCAAATGATTGGCAGGGGCTCGCGCATTACCTCAACAAAGCGTTCGTTTATTATCATTGATCTGGGTAACAATGTACAAAGATTGGGTTTGTGGCAAGACTACATAAATTGGATGGATATTTTCCGTTTTCCTGAAAAGTATTTTGACAGGATTCAGGAAAGAGAAGAAAATTTATTGTTCGACTACCAGTATGAACGCCCAAAATCACTTCTGGCTAAATTTGCCAAAAACAGGCCCTCGGATGATTTTGATATGAAATCTGTTTTTACTGCCAACGCTTCGAAAGGAGAAAGACCCAAAAAGGCAATTGAACAAAGTATTCGAAACCATACTGATCAGATCATCAACAATGCAGAGGACTATTATGACGCCCTCGAACTGATTGATTTATTGGATGAGGAAATAGAATATCGGTGCAGGTTATATTGTAATTGTTTACATCACGCCACCGAAAGTTATTGCGATTGGCTGAATGAAACGTACCAGCGGAAATTAAAACATGCCATTCGCCAGCAACTGATGCAATAATGTTATCTGCTCTTCTCACCGAAACCTCGTGGCGCGCTGCCTTGAAAGATGAATTCTCCCTGCCTTATATCCAGGAGCTTGAAGAATTTTTAAAGGAAGCCTATCGAAGTAATATTGTATATCCAATCCCTCAGTTGATTTTCAATGCTTTAAATTACACCCCCTTATCCGGAGTTAAAGTGTGCATACTGGGACAGGATCCTTATCATAGACCACATCAGGCAAACGGACTGGCTTTTTCCGTTGGAGATACCATTTCATTTCCACCTTCTTTGCGGAATATCTTCAAGGAAATTACGCAGGAAATGGGTGGAAGTACCTTGATTGATGGAAATTTAGAACCATGGGCAAAAAATGGAGTGCTCTTGATCAATGCTACATTGACTGTGGAAGCAGGCAAGTCAGGTTCTCACCAAAATAAGGGCTGGGAAAGATTTACTGATGCGGTGATCAGGATATTAAATTTCGAAGCAGAAAACGTCGTTTACATGCTCTGGGGCAGTCATGCTCAGAAAAAAGGAAAAATCATTGATCCGACTAAAAACCTAATTTTGATGTCATCACACCCATCCCCACTTTCGGCGTATCGTGGCTTCCTGGGATGTAATCATTTCAGACTTGCAAATGAATATCTGATTGAGATGGGAAAAACGCCAGTGAAATGGTAAATTTCTATGAAGCCATCCAAATGGCCGTTACGACCAAAACGAGAATTGTCAGTGCAAAAACTACCGGGCCGGCAATATTTGGTTCCAACTTGGGATTTTTCTTTTCGAGCATTTGTATAAATTTTGAGTGCAAATATAGCGAAATCGCCTAATAGCGGGTTATTCGTGAGAAATGATTCGTCTTCTTAAGTTTTGTTTCTAAACTTCGTTTAGACAAATCAACTCCAGTGTTTTAAAATATATTTTCAAGGGACATTAACGTCCGCTACATTGAAAAAAAAAAATCTTACCGCTCATCGAAAGAATAAAAAAAAGTTAATATCTTACTTGCTTAAATTAATTTCTTTTAGCTATGAAAAGGAAATGTATGGAATGCGAGGAAATGTTTACCGGCCGCTCGGATGCGAAATTCTGTTCAGATCATTGCCGAAGCAGCTATCACAACCAGCATGAAGGTTCTCAGCTTAGTTGTGTACGCCAGGTTAACAACATTTTACGTAAAAACAGAAAAATATTGGCTGAATTGAATCCAGAG
>JBBSDD010000187.1:0-5775 GCA_038249755.1 Flavobacteriales bacterium
CTGGTCAAAATTTTCAAACTGATAAAAGAGCTCATCGATTGCGATATTTTCGAGGGTTGCCCTGGTTTTGGCGAGGTACGTTGTGGCGTTCAGCCGTTCGACGGATGCATTGGCACGCACCAGGCCGGAAGCGGCCCGGAAAGTGAAAGGGTTCATCGTAAGAAAACCGTTTTGATATTGGGCTTTTCCATTTACTTCCAGCGCCTCGAAACGACGGAAGTTGATTTTACCGATGTCCAAACCCAAATCAAAAGACACATCATTTGGCAGTTGAAATCTGTACGTGGTATCTGCCTTTGACGACTCCGATACCCAGATGTCGTTGAAGTCGAGTGAAGCAGATTTAAATTGCGCTCTGATGTGCAATTTTTGGCCTTCGGAGCTTAGGTAAGGCAACGCATTTTCAATGGTGCCGGCGATTTCAAAAGCACTGCCATTCACAATCGCCCTCGCGTTGTTTATGATGAGGGCATTGTTGCGCAGGTCGATGTCTCCATTGATCTTTTCGAATGTCTGCCCCTGGTCTTTTATCTTAAAAAGTCCGTCCTTGAGCTTTATTTCACCGAGGAAATCAATGCCTTTCAGCAGGGAGATGGTCTCGTCTTTTCTGTTTCGCGGAAGCTTGCCCTGCAAACTGCCCTGCAGGCGAAGCTTGCCTTCCAGTCTTTCGACAGATGGCACATTGAGAAAGTTTTTCAGTTCTTCCAGATCCATCGATCCGGAGAGATTAAGGTCGAATGCAGGTGCGCCAAAATCGATGATTTTTCCACGGGCATTGAGTTCTCCCGGCCCGATGCCTGCCGTCAGCGCATCTATGTAAAGCGAAGTCACGTTGCTGCGTAATTGCAGACTGCCGCTGGCAATTTTGATTTTGGCCGTACCAAGCGCCACATTGTGCTGAAATGTGCCTTGGGTATTGTCGAAAACCACGTCCACATCGAAATAACCTTTTGGTGTGGTATTCATCTGCAGCACAAGGTCGGTGCGGCCACGGGCTTTGTAACTTCGGGTAGATTTTCGCAAAGCAGTGGGCATAATCTCCGCCAGGTTTTCGATTTTCGCGTTTGTGGTGCTGAGGTTTACATCCCACAGGCCCGGTGATTGGGATAGATTATAATTTCCCAGCAGTTTGAAATCTTCCTTTCCCAATGAAATATCATCCGAATCGAAAGCGTAGATTTTTTTGATCTGATCAATATGCAGGGCGATTTCACCATCGATCAATTGATTTTTGAACATCGTGTCACCCGATGAAATCACCTGATTAATATGAATCCGGCTATCGGAGCGGATGTCATACACCTCGGCACCGAAATTCCCACTGGCCTCCCCATTTTCAACATAAACTGCGATTTCCAGATCGTCTCCCGCGCGCAGCCGGTAAGCAAATGATTTGATTTCAATATCGCTCAGGGAAAGCGCTGCTTTGGAAATGGTGTCTTCGGCCGCTTTCCAGAAATGGTAGTTGTCGGTGCCATCGGCATACGTGTCCATGTGAAAAAAACCTAGGTTGATTTCAGCTTCCGACACGCGGTAGTTTCGCCGGATGAAATCGAACAATCCAATCTGAAGATAAAGATCTTTGATGTAAATCAGGGTGTCGGATTGCACACCATTTCTCACCTGCGGAATCACAACCTCGCTCAAACGCAAGGAAGCATAGGGAAATCGTTGCAGGAGGCTGAAGTTTATATCCGCCACTTTAACTTCCACGTCCAGGTTGCGGTTGAGTTCATACAAGATGATGTCTTTGACCTCCGGTTCGAATTTTTTGGCCAGAAAATAGGCGGCAAAAATCCCGACGACGAGAATAACAATGAAACCGATGAGGTATTTTACAAACGTCTTCAAATGGTTTCGCAATATTAGGCTTCGCAGTTTTGTGTTTGCTGCTGTCTACAAACGCTGCGCCACAAGCATTATTTGAACATCTTTAAAGTGATTAATTCCTGTGGTGTGAGGTGGCGCCATTTGCCGCGGGGCAAATCTTTTTTTGACAATCCGGCAAAAAGCACCCGATCCAGTTTCATGACTTCGTAACCCAAATGGTCAAAAAGCCGGCGCACAACGCGGTTTTTACCGCTGTGAATTTCGATGCCCACTTCTTTTTTGTCTTTTCCATCGCCGACATACGAGAGCACATCTGCCTTCATGGGGCCGTCCTCCAGATTGACGCCTTCCAGTAAGGTGCGCATGTCAGCGGCTTTTAAAGGTTTGTCGAGGTACACGTGGTAGAGTTTTTTTACCCCATGGGTGGGGTGGGTGAGCTTCTTGGCAAGGTTGCCGTCGTTGGTTAGAAGCAGAAGTCCTGTGGTGTGGCGGTCGAGGCGACCTACCGGAAACACCCGCGCTTCGCCAATGCCGCGCAGCAGAGACATCACGGTTCTCCGCCCTTCTGGATCTTTCACTGTGGTGATAAAGTCTTTGGGCTTGTTCATCAGAATGTACACGGGCTTTTCGGGATTGAGGCGTTCCCCGGCATACGTTACCTTGTCGCCCTCTTTTACCTGGTATCCCATTTCGGTTACCGCTTCGCCGTTGACTTCGATCAAACCGGAAGAGATGAGTTCATCAGCTTCGCGCCGTGAGCAGATGCCCGAATTGGCGATGTACTTGTTCAGGCGGGTATTGCCAGTGGTGCGGGTGCTTGATTTGGCAAAGGATTTTTTCTTGTCGGCGCCATATCTCCCCTGAAATTTTCCATCCCGGAGTGTTGTGCGTCCGGATGTTGTTCTTGCGTCACCATCTCCATCGCGGCGGTCGCGGTAGGGTTTTACTTCTTCGCCGCGCGAATTAATACGTTTGGATCCGGTGGTGCTGTCATCTTCCCGTTTCCGGTAAGGCCGCTTTTCGCCATCCCCCGAAGTCGGTCGGGTGCCTTCTGAAGCTGGCCGGCGGTTGTCGCGGAAGAATTTGGTTTTTTCGGCGGGTTTGCGGTCGCTTTTGTTTGTAAATTCCTCGTAGACTTTGGTGCGTTTGGGGCGTTCTTCACCGCGATCCGATTTTTCGAATGGCCTTTCCGTAGGGGCGCTTTCGCTGCCGGCAAATGGTTTTCGCGTTGGTCTTTCGGCATCTCCTCTATCGGCGAGCGGCTTGCGCATAGGTCGCTCATCTTCGTCAGAGCGGGGCCTGCTCACTTTCGGGCGGGCTGCTTTGCGCTCTTCCATCGATTTGCGTTCGGTTCCGTCAGCCATGGGTCTGCGTCGCGTGGATCCGGTTTTTGGCTTTTCGTCTTTTGGTGTGGCCCGTTTTTTTTCTCCGCCGAAATCTTTGTCCGGTTTGTTTCCAGTTCCGGAACTCATTCTTTCTGCATAAGATGTTTTGCGGCCCGCGCCTGTAGGCGGCTTTTCATCAAACGTTTTGCGCCCTTTTGCTGAAGAGGTGCTTTTTTTCGCGCCATCTCCCGACGAGGTTGCTCTTTTTGATTTGCCTTTATTCTTGTCGTGATCTTTGGTAGCCATATGCTGATTTAATGCGTGTGTTAATTATTTGAGCGTGGGGTAAAAAGCGTTTTCGATGTGTTCGACGCTTTCCGCTCCCTGATCGAGTGTGATGGCCACGATATCAAACCGGGCTTCCTTCTCACTGTTCGTTTTAATCATATATGTATTGGCGGCGCGAATCATAAACTTCTGTTTCTGCTTATTCACAGACTCTTCCGGCCGTCCGTAAGAATTATTTTTTCTGGTTTTCACTTCCGCAAAGATGATAAACTCTTCATTTTCAGCTATGATATCAATCTCATCATGACCATGTCTCCAGTTTTTTTCACGAATGGTGAAACCCAGCTCTATCAGGTGCGTAGAAGCACGAGATTCGCCTGATTTGCCTGTCGAATTTGTTGAATCGGTCATTAATTAAAATAATAACTGTGAATCTGAATGGGTTCCTTAAACTGTAAAACGTTATGAAGCTTTTTATGAAAAAAATTGGAGCACTTGTGCTTATGGTAACACTAAGTTCCATTGCTTTTGCAACGGAACCTTTTCAGGGCACTATCAAATTTACCAAAACGATCGGCCCTGTGACAGCAAACTACATTTATTATGTCAAAGGTGACAAAGTACGTGTGGAAGAACTTGGCGAAAATGGAGAGATTCAAGGGATCATGATTGTTGATACAAAAGCCAACACCGTGAAAGCATTGAGTCCTGAGCGACAAATGTACATAGATGTTCCCAATAAGCGTCCTTCCAAAGACACTGAAGTATATGTTCAAAAAACGAGCAATACACAGGAGATCAATGGTTATAAGTGCTCTGAGGTAAAAGTATCTGGAAAAACAGATGGCCGTGAAATCACCTTTTGGGTAGCGGATGATCACTTTGACTTCTTTGTACCGCTGCTCGAAACGCTGAACAGAAAAGACAAACTCGCTGTATACTTTATGAATATTCCAGACCTGGACGGATTTTTCCCCATGCTTGGAATCGAAAAGAAAACAGACGGAATGGAGCTTTCAAAACTTCAGGTAATGGATATGAAAAAAGGAAATCTCGACAACAAACTTTTTGAGATTCCTGCGAATTATTCAAAATTCGAAAGAGAATAACTAAGAGGAGTGGTTTAGTGATGAAGGCTGGTGGTCGTTGACTTCCAGCCTTATTTTTTTGCCGTGAATCCAGGCGATGTTGTTTGGAAAATGCCCGGAAGGAAAACCAAAACAAACCGGAAAATCGAATCGGGCCAAGTGATCAGCAATGATTTCCTCAGCCGTTTTGCCGAAAGGCACTTCATTGTCGCGCATATCTGTCATGCCGCCCACCACCATTCCCGCGAGGTAAGTCAGCATCCCGGCCCTTTGGAGCGCCAGCATCATGCGGTCGATGTGATAGAGATATTCGTCCAGATCTTCCAGAAACAGAATACATCCCCTCGTATCGATTTGAGAAGCGGAACCCAACAGACTGAAAATGACACTCAGATTGCCGCCCACCATCATTCCTTCGGCTATTCCGGATCGGTTGAGTGCGTGGACGGGCATTTCATAACTGATCGTTTTTCCCGAAAGGAGATGGCGCAGACTCATCAGGGCTTCGGGACTGTTTTTTTCGAAATTCACGGGCATGCTTCCGTGCATCGTTTGTACCCCGGTTTCCCGGAAAATGTGGTGATGCAGGGCGGTGGAGTCGCTGTATCCCACGATCCACTTTGGATTTTTGGCGAAAGCCGAAACGTCGAGCTCCTCCAGCAAACGCGTAGCTCCATAACCGCCGCGTGCTGCGATGATGGCCTTGACCTCCGGGTCGCGGATGGCATCATTCAGATCGGCCACCCGCTGGGCATCGCTGCCTGCAAACTGATGATCGGTGGCGAAAAGATGCTTTCCGGGCTTTACGTTGTAACCCCACGACTGAATTTCAGCCGTCGCAGATAGAATGAAATCTTCAGAGACTTTTCGCGACGGAGCCACCAATGCGATCGTGTCGCCGGGCAACAAAGAAGGTGGTGTAATGGGGGCCATGATCTTTAAATTTTGGTTTGGTGAAGTAATTATCTTTGCGCCTTACAAACAAGCAAATTCCAATTGAATATTCCTAAGCGATATACCATCACCGCTGCTTTGCCATATGCCAATGGGCCGCTCCATATCGGACACATGGCCGGGGTGTACATTCCGGCAGACATTTATGTGCGCTATCTGCGGGCACGTGGTCGCGATGTGGTATTCGTTTGCGGAAGCGATGAACATGGCGCTGCCATTACCCTGAAAGCCAAAAAGGCGGGAAAATTGCCCCAGGAAATCGTCGATGAATTTCACGTGATCAATAAAAA
>JBBSDD010000188.1:0-5766 GCA_038249755.1 Flavobacteriales bacterium
TCCCTCCCCTCTTGAGAGGGGCCGGGGGTGTGTCTTTTGAAGCCACCATATCTCCGAATCCTGATCAATTTCGCCCGATAAAACACACCCCTAAATCCCCTCTCAAGAGGGGACTTGCCGCGCACAGGCTGGTGCAGTGCATAGCAATGATTTTCTGCCAGAACTTCGATTTCCGACCTTTATCAATCATTGCAGAATGCTCCGAGCGAGCGTCCTCCCCTCTTGAGAGGGGCCGGGGGTGTGTTTTTCGACTGAGAACTTTCTCTCTTCTTTTGTCCATGATTGATCGTTGATCTGATATCCCATTTAGCAATTCCGCGGGTCGCCGCGTGAAGCCAGACGCGCCACTCCGAGACGTGGCAGGCGAGACTCGAGCGTGCACAGATGCCGTCGGTGGAGGTGAACGGCGAATTTCAGGATTATCATTCAGAATTCTCCCGCTGCTATAAATCACCCATTCGTCGATGAAAGGGGATATAACTGTGATCAATAGTGATTTTTAACATATCACGGAAATCTGCAACGCCATTGCCGGCGTAGGTAAAAAGTATTCCAGACGTGGAGTATAATTAAACCTTTTAATCCAAATCAATATGAAAAATGTTATTCTTTTGCGGAAGGTGATGCTTTTCAGTGCCTTATCTCTCGCTTTTTTAGGCACGAAGAGTTTTGCTTCCAGTCACCGGGAGGCGCCGCTAATCGCCAATGACCCGTTGGCAGACAATACGGATCTCTACGCTTTCCGAAGCCCGGACGATCCGAACACCATTACGATCATTGCCAATTACATTCCGGCAGAGTTGCCTTATGGTGGCCCGAACTATTATTCATTCGGTGAGAATGTGCGCTACGAAATTCACATTGACAACAATGTGGACAATCCAGGTGATGAAATCGTCTATCGTTTTGTTTTTTCGAAAGAAAATCAAGACCCTACCACGTTTTTTAACATTCGCCTGGGTCAGGAGAATCTGAAAACCACTTATAACCTGTACAAAAGCACGGATGGTGGAAACAGCTTTTCGATGGTAATCGAAAATGGCGTGGTGCCTCCACCAAACATCGGCCCCCGCTCGATCGAATCGGCTACAGGTTTGGACGCTTCTGATTACAATTCGCTCATCGCGGGAGCCATTAACACTGCAAGCTCGGGAGAGACTGTATTTTGTGGCCCTTCTGACGATCCTTTTTTTGTAGATCTGGGTGGTATTTTCGATCTGGGTGATTCACCCAGACAAGACAATGGCAACATCGTTCGCGATGGTCTTGCGCGTTACAACACCCATTCTATTGTTTTGAAAATCAACATTGCTGACCTCCAAAAAGATGGTCAGGGCGTGGAGATGGCAGAAAACATTTTGGATGGTAATTATGTGATCGGTGTATGGGCTTCTGCAAGTCGTCCACAAACCAGAACGTTGAATACCGATAGTCCCGGATCAGTGGATTCTGGCGAATGGGTTCAGGTTTCCCGTTTGGGAATGCCTTTGACCAATGAAGTGGTCGTTCCTATTGGCGACAAAGATTTCTGGAATGCGCTTACACCCTATCAGGATTTAGAAAATATCGCTCAGTTTGGCAATTACTTCTACAATCCGGAATTGGCCTTGTACATGGATGAAGACAATTTTGCTGCAGTGGTTCCAGCATTTAATGCTTTGAGAATCCAGGAAAATTCCCTCGGAGCTTTTGACTTTACCAACGGTGCAGACGGTTTGTTTGGCCTGAAAGGTACAGATGCGCTTGACGGTACCGTGCTTGCCGCGGGTAGTCCTTTCGAAGATTTGTTGCTTCCGGCTGCCGCCTCACCGAGGTCTGTGGATCTCTGGCCCCTATTCAACACAGGTGTGCCAAATGCGCCCCCTTACCAGTTGGCTACGGGCAAAGAAGGAAATCCGTTGGCCGCAGGGAAGCCGTTCATTAACAACTTCCTGCCAAATGGTGGCGACATGTTGCGATTGAACATGGCTGTACCGGTTACTGATAGAAATTCAGAAGCTTTTAGCTCGATGGGTCTGGTTGCTGCAGTTGTTGCGGGTCTCACGGATCCACAATACGCCAGCCTCGATCTGCAGTTCATTCCAAACATGGATGGTTTCCCCAACGGACGCCGCCTACAGGATGATGTTACCAGAATCGAACTACAGGCAGTAGCCGGAGTCGTGCTTGCCGGTATTGGTCTCTTCTATGATGACTATGACGCGAGCAATCCCAATGCGAGCCCTGTGACAAATCAATTGATCAATGTACTTCAGTATTCTACAGGTGTAGAGCAGAATGACACGACTTTCAAAAGCGTGTTCCCTTATGTTCAAACTCCATGGAGAGGTACAGATATCTAATCAAACCTCAATAATAATCTTAGTCTTATGAAATCAACTTTAGATAAATTCACCAGGAGGTTAACGTTGGGAATCGTCGGAACGTTGTTCACGGCTTCTCTCACCATGGCCTCCAGTCACCGCGAAGCTCCGCTGATCTCAAACGATCCGCTGGCTGACAATACGGACGTGTACGCGTTCCGAAGTCCGGATGACCCGAACACCATCACCATCATCGCCAATTACATCCCTATGCAATTGCCGCATGGAGGACCGAATTATTACGCTTTCGGTGAGAATGTTCGTTATGAAATCCATATTGATAACGATGTCACCACACCCGGCGACGATATCACATACAGATTTACTTTCACGAAAATAAATGAAGATCCAACCACTTTTTTCAATATCCGGTTGGGCGCACAGAACCAGAAGAACACTTATACCATGGAGAAAAGCATGGACGGTGGAGCGACCTGGGTTACTGTGATCAGCAATGGCGTGGTGCCGCCTTACAATGTCGGCCCGCGCAGCATTGAAGGAGATGCCGGTTTGGCTACAACGTATGAGTCGCTTTTCAATGGCGGTATCATGACAGCCTCTTCGGGAGAATCAGTTTTTGCAGGACCAATCGAAGATCCTTTTTTCGTTGACCTCGCCGGAATTTTTGACCTCGGTGATGCACCGCGTCAGAACGGAATGCCCAAAGACGGCTTGGCTTGTTACAATGTCAGCACAATTGCGCTGAAAATTAACATCGCCGACCTTCAAAAAGACGGTCTTTCTGCTTCAGATGCTGCCAATATACTCGACAGTGAATTTGTAATCGGGGTATGGGCTTCGGCCAGCCGTCAGCAAATCCGCACGCTAACGGCCCAAGGGACACAGGAATTCAGTGGCGATTGGGTACAGGTTTCGCGTTTGGGAATGCCCCTTACGAACGAAGCTGTTATTGCCATTGGCGACAAGGATTACTGGAATTCAATTACACCTTATGATGAATTGGAGGACATGATACTGGATGAGTATCCCTACAATCCTGTATTGGCCCTTTATATGGATGAAGCCTTTTTTGCAGGTTCTATTCCAGCTTTTGATGCATTGAGAATTCAGAAAAATTCTTTGCAATCATTTGGCTTTGGTAATACACAGGACGGATTGTTCCCATTGAAAAACACCCCTGCCTTGGATGGTACTGTTTTGGAAACGGGTTCGCCTTTCGTTGATCTGTTGCTTCCAGCTGCCGGAAAACCAAGATCTATTGATCTTTGGCCTATTTTCCATACAGGTGTTCCAAATGCACGGCCATATCAATTGGCTACCGGCAAAGAGGGAAATCCATTGGCAGAAGGCAAGCCTTTTGTAAATAACTTCCTGCCCAACGGTGGCGATATGCTACGTCTGAACATGGCTGTGCCGATAACTGATCGTGACTCTGAAGCATTCAGTTCACTCGGATTGATTGCCGCTGCTGTATCCGGACTTCTTGATCCGCTCTACAACACAACTGCAGATCTCCAATTCATTCCCAACATGGATGGTTTTCCAAACGGACGCCGACTTGAGGATGATGTAACACGTATCGAATTGCAGGCTGTAGCCGGCGTGGTTCTTTCTGCAATTGGTTTGTGGGAAGATGACTACAATCCGGAGGAAGATGAGAGCCCGGTAACTGATCAACTCTTGGCCGAATTGGGATATTCCACAGGAGTGGAAGCCAACGACGTGCCTTTCAGAACGAGCTTTCCTTATGTTCAGATGCCATTTTCAGGCACTTCTGAGTGCAGTGGACGTGCTATTAATTATGTACAACCGGAAGTACTCGAGCCTACACCTTTTGCTGAAGACTCGTGTACGGCTTTCAAGGTTTACTATATCAATATTGACACCATGTCATCAGCTACCAAATCGACACTTTATGAAGTGATGATTGATGGCGGCAATGCCGAATTGGTAGCGCTCGATTCATTCCCGACTGCTGCCCATTTGGGTATCAGTACCGTGGGTGAATTGTACATCGTATTTGGAAATGGAAAATTGAGCGTGTACGATGTCGCTACAGGTACCTATTCAACTCCGGTTCAAATAACCTTTGATGGTGCGCCATTGATGAATATTCCACACGTGGCACTTGACCCTGAAACGGATGAGGTATTTGTGGCTTCTGCCGATACAGATGCAGTATATTCTGTCGATCCACTTTCAGGTGCTGCTACTTTGGTGGCTCAACTTGATGTGGACGTACGCGGAGGCGACCTGATTTTCACGCAGGATGGCACACTTTGGTTGGTCAATCGTCTTGATGGAACCTTTTACAACATCACAGACGGCGGTGCGGCTGGTTTTTCAGTTGATCTGAACAACGTCAATGGCGTTGCTCTGTTGGAGGATGGTACCATTCTCGCAGCGAATACAGGAAGTACCGCTTTCAATCTGATAGATGCCAGCACGGGCGAAGTGCTTATGCAAACCATAGAAACAGGAATCACTTTCGGAAATGGAGATCTTGCCGCCGGATGCACCAGCAGCGAGCCTGTGGAAGAGGGCTGTTTCGCTTCAGAAGTTCTGGCTTACAACCCAGGGCTGATGAGCGATGGACAACCCATTACCGATCCTGAGCGATTGGATTCTTCAAGAGCACTTGGAGCTCCGCAACTCGATGATACATTCAACTTCGTATCACTTGGATATGGTGGAAACCTGATTATTGGTTTTGGTGGAGTGGTCATGAATGGTCCGGGAGCCGACATTAGCGTTGCCGAAACATCGTTTGGCAATGTCACTTTCGCTTCTTTTCCGGAGTCTGCAGATGTATTCGTAACACAAAACGGTGTGGATTACTTCCTGGTGGGCTCTTTGACCACCAAAGAAGTGGGCATGTTTGACATCGACGATGCCGGACAGGGTTTTGAATTTGTCACTGCTGTGAAAATCATGGATACCACACCCGAAGGATCCCCTTCTGACGATGGATTTGATGTAGATGGCGTGGAAGCACTCAACGGATGTGCTCCATTTCCTGATGGAATTCCAGGCGGATGTGAGGCGAGCACGGTGCTCTCTTACGTGCAGGGAACCCAATCAAATGGATCACCGATCGCTACAAACCGTACCAATTCAGCCATGGCCCTTGGCACACCCGAAGGCACTGACGCGTTGGTATTCGTAACCCTCGGTTACGGAGGGTCGCTTATCCTCGCGTTTGATGGGTCTATTCCAAACGAAGCCGGAGACGACATCGAAGTGGTAGAAACCAGTTTTGGAACACCCGGCTGCCTTGCTTACAGGGAGTTTGCTGATGTATACGTTTCTCAAAATGGTGTGAACTACTTTTTCACGAGGACCATTTGTAAGTCCGATAACATGGTCGACATCGACGATGCCGGACAGGGATTTGCATTTGTGAACTTTGTGAAAATTGTAAACAATGACGAACTTTCGACCA
>JBBSDD010000189.1:0-5765 GCA_038249755.1 Flavobacteriales bacterium
GTGATGCCCACCGTTGCAGTTTTGCCTTCAATTCGAACCCATTCATGGTCTTTCGTATACTTTAATTCTTTGGGTGTGTTCATGCGCGCGTATTTTATCGTTATTGGGTTAATGTAAACCGCAAAGATATACCGGTGTTTATGTTTGAGGTAGGGAAAGAGATAGAAATCTTTGGTTCGTTTATTTGGTGATCGTAAAATGCCCGAATATTCAGTCTTTCCGATATCATATAGTCAATGGCTGTTTTAAGGCTGATCAAATTCTGACCCGATGTGATTTGATTGGTGCCTTCATCCATCCGTCTGGCGATCATCTCCGTATCCCGCAAACTAAGGTCTACACGAATGTTCAGGTCACTCTTTCGTGTTTTTCCACCGATTTTCAGCTCGACATTTGGGAAACGGTATCCAAGACCCATGACCACTTCATTGCTTCTGTTTTCAGTCAGCTGAAAATTGGTTGTACTGAATGCCAGTGTTCTGTTTTTGTTGATTTCAAAATTCGTAATCAAAGAATTCTGCCAGGTCATATCAACCCTGATAAGCGGGCTCAGCTGCTCCGAAATAGTGATTGCGCTGATTTGCTGTTCCGGAATAAAGTTCTGTTCCTCTGAATTGTCGCGTAATGGACGACCATCAGAACCCAGGCCTGCATTCAGGTTGGTTGTAAAATTATTTACACTATACGTGCTCCGGTATGCATGCGCGATACTGATGGTTCTAAAATACTTTTTCAGTGCTGGAATTTTGGAAAGCCCATCGTAATTGATGTTCCAATTTGGATTTCTGATGGCGTCAATGAGGGTATAACTCTCTACCGACAACCGGACATTGTCCACGCTCTGACCTGTGTAAGCAGCAACAAACGCGGGAATAATAACATCCTGAGAACTTGGCCCGTATCCATCGGCACCGTCATAATCTTGGATCGCACTGGAATTGGGGTCGGAATTTCCGGTTTCGACAGCCAATCGGTTGGAAATCTCATCCCGATTCGCAACAAATGCTCTGAACACGGGGCTGATATTGCCATCGTCCCGTGTCCAGGTGGTATTCCAGGCAATCATCGTCATACTGAAGCTTCCGGATTGAAACTGACTCTCCTCAAGGTATTGTTGCAAGTCCCGATTGAATCGGAAGAACGAACCATCGTTTGAAGAGCGGGAGCGCGTGGCATTCAATTCGACGCGCATATTGGGCAGCGGCTCAAGATTCACCCGGAGATTGAAATCTTCGGTATACGTTTCAAGATATTGGGTATTGATGTATTCATTTTCAACCAACCAACCCTTGAGTGCAGCCTGCCGATTAAAATTTTCAAATTGATGACCGAGTACAAAACCTATTCCCGGAGCATTAAAACCCGGATCCATTCCTATCACATTGGAACTTTGAGAATATCCGGGGAGCATGGTACCTTCATTTTGACTGTATATTACCGTAATATTTTTCAAACTCATTAAAAGTTTGGCTCCATAATCGAGAAGCGTGATTGCATTGGGATCTTTTTCTTTGGTTTTTTCTTCTTCCACTTCTTCCTCTGCACCATCGGTTGGAGGTTTGCCTTTTGCAGGTGATGGTTTCGCAGAAGATCGGCCTTGTCGCTGAAATTTATTATTGACTTCTTTAAAATAGTTCAACTTATTGTATAATGTAAGGAAGTTTAACTGCCCGTTCAGTGAAACATTGCGTGAATTTTGGATGACATTTCCGAGCGTATCCTGAGAGAAAGGTGCGCGCTGCCAGTCATAAGATCCGGTATATCTCGCGTCCGCTGATATCCAATTCAGAAGAGGGATTTTATCAATAGGGATTTTATAATTACCAGTGACCGTCTGCTGAAAAGTCACATTGTTTCCAAATCGGGACAGGCTTTGCCAGATCGTATCCCGGTATTGGCCGTACGATTCGCGGTCTTCTCTGTCCACCCGTCCGATGGGCTCGTCGATAAACGACAGGTTGTTTGCCGCATAGGTGAATCGCAGCGAATTGGTCAGATCGTGCTGCAGGTTGTAGGTGCGTGTCCAGGTAAAAGTTTTGGTGTGTAGAATGGGTTGTTCGAAATCAAAATCATCAAAATTGTTTTTGAACTGCGACTCTGAATAAGTTCGAAACAGATCTGATCGAAAGGAGATATTTTTTGGAAGCAGGTTGAAATTGAAATCCCGAATCAAAGCGAAATAATCACTTTTTCGCAGAAACTGGCTTGTAGCAAAAGGTTTGTAATTCGTAGGTTTCAGTGTGAAATTGTAGCCCAACCCCAAGCGAAATTGGCGTTGATTGTCAAAAATAGTATTGATGTCATAATAATCACGATCGCTGTATGCCACTGTGGCATTCAGATTCTCGACATCGTATATATGCGGTTTCTTATCCGGATTGGTTCGCTCTTTGCGGACATTGGTGAGGTTGATGCTTCTTCGCCGGGTATATGTTTGAGACCGGTTTCTCAATTCGCGTTGTTCGTCCCTAGAAAGTCCTTCGGCCACTTCGTTCAATTCAAGGTCAGGAGCCAGGGGATCGAAACGCGGCATGATCACCTGCTCTGCCTGACCAATATAAAGCGGCACACGTATTCCGCTTTCTTCAGGCAAAAATTTCCCGAGCTCCAGATTGGAACTTGCATCATAACCCATTGATTGCTCTTGTGGTCGTTCGGCTACCCGACTTTCGAGCGATCCGAAATTGGGTGTGCTGATATTTCCCGAAAGGGCCACTGAACCAAAATCGGCCAATTGGGCATTTACACGGGCCAATGCTGCCCACCCGCCGTCATTGTTAAAATCAGTAAGTCTTAATTCATTTACCCACACTTCAGCACTTTGGGAAAGACCATCGTCATCTGCCCAAATATTTGCGGTCGGTGTTGGATTTCGCACCCCGATCATCACGGTTCTGACGGAGCTCAATACAGGATTTCCCCTAATTCGAATGCGTCTGTCACCATCCATCACTTCGTAGACCTCATTATCTGGAAAGCCTGCCTGGTTGCGGTTGTTTTTAGCACTTTGCAGTTTATTGAATTCGATCTTCATGTTATTTTCCTCGGGCCAGATGTTCTGGGGTATGCTTGACCCATTCAGATCGGTAGGCAACAAGGGAACCTCGTATTCATAATAATTCTGGTCGAAATCTGTGCCCAATCGCACAAATACTGACACATCTCCAAAAGCAAGGAGCCTGTTTATGTCCAAAGATTCTCCATGTATAAACATTTCAAGATTACCATACATCCGCATATCGATATCCAAACTGCGGAAAGCCGCACGTGCATCTCCATCTTCCAGATCACTTACCCGAAGCACAAGAGACTGCTCGTTGAGGCTGCGCAGATTGGCTGTACCCGCATCAATCTCGCGGGAAATACCCGGAGGAGTGGTATAATTTAAGGGTACTCTTTGGCTATTTTCTTCTATGTTTACCGCAAGAATATCAAACTGTGTCGACCCCGCTCCCCCAACAATACCATCCCCTTCTCGCAGGTTTTGGGTGTAGCGTCTCCACTCTCCCCGAATAAATTCCAATCTGGCAAAGCGCAAAACCACGGGTGTTTCAAAACCAGTGGTGATCATTCTCATAAAACGCACTGAACGAAGGTCTTGAATATTGTTAATCGACTGTCCATTTCTCACCGGAATTTTAAACTGATACCAGCGCACTGATCGACCATCAGGTGCTACTCCATCGACCGCATCTGTGATGAAGTTGTTGCCCACTTGCCAGGCATCAGGTGACACCAATGGATCTGGTAAGTCTATTTCATATTGGAAATAAGACTCTGCTTCCGCCAATGTAAGATCCTGGTTGACATCTTCTGTTGTTGGCAAAGTAGTAGCCTGCACGGGAAACCCTTCCGGACTGTCCTGGGTGGTGCGAGAGTTTCCTTCAAATCCGTTAAAAGCTTTGTAACGCTCCAAAATATCCGCCCCCTGGTTGTCATACACTGCACTTCTAAAGAATTGAAAATTATCATTGGATGGATCGGCGTTGGCCGCACTCAACACAGCCTGATTTACACCTGGCAATGCCGTCATCCGGTCTAGAAAATCGGAAAAAAACTCTCTTTCATTGGCATCTGCCCAACCATCGTAACCCACATCCTGGGCTGCATTGCTGTTGGTGGTATTGTCAAAGGCATTGACCACACTCTGTGTCGTAGGTATTCTACCCCAAGCCGTTTCAGTGGTTGCCAGACCGTTGTCATTGTCGGCATTTGCAGGCAAACCATTTTCAAAACTCATGAGACCGTCACGCAGCACATCTTCAGAAACATTACCCAGATTGACAAGCAATTTACCCTGGGGATTGCCCGCTGTACCGAGAAAATCCCGGGTATCGGCATTGTATGGATCCATGATCCAAAACTGGACAAACTCCACGTTGGTCTGTTCAAAATCAGTGGTATTGATTGCTCTCATGATTCCACCCCACCTGCTCTGAGGCTCATTCATGGCACCAGTTTGTGGATCAATACCGGCGGATACCTGAGAAGGCTCGGCGTCATAATTATAAGGTCCTCTCTCGTTGGGGTAAAACGCCATATCAAGTGTCGCAATATTCGCAGGCGTACCAGCCGGAAGCTCCCTATCGGGAAAAACTTCGTTTTCTGTTACCTCCCGCTGATAATGCCGTTGGTTGTTAATATTATCTGGTGTTATATTGTCATTTCTGAAAAAGAGCGGATCGAGAATATACCATGCAAAATTGGATCGATTGTATCCAAACCTCAAATCATTATTGAATGAAGCTTCTGGAAATCGCTCAGGCTGAGCTTGCGGTATAGAGGCAAGTTGCCAGGAAGCAAAGTTCCTGAGGTCAATAAGCGAAATAGTACCTTCAAAATCATCAATATATGCGCTTCCTGACTGACCTACAACCTTGTTGTGTCCAGGCAAGAGTTGCGCAAATTCGAAAGCGGCATCCACCCGCGAAGTTTCCGACGTGTTGATAAACGGTATCGCGTTTACAAAATCGGTCAACATCCGCGACTCACTTTGAAAACTGGCGTCGAATCCCACAAGGGTATTGTTCATTGGTTCATCACCAATGTTGACCTTTTGGGTGAGAGGTCGTTCATTTAAGTTCATGATTGTGGCACCCAGATTAAAATCCTCGTTGAAGCGATAATCAAACCGCGCCCCCATCAAACGCCGGGTCTGAATGCTGAAAAGCGTATTGCTTTCCACTGAAACTTTAATGGGTGTTTGCGATTCTAAAAGTCCAGTATTGAGAATTTTTACCCGACCCAAATTGTAATCGACGGTAAAATCCTGGTTTTCTATCAGTGGCACACCGCCAGCGGTAACCTGCACAGCGCCTTGCGGAATGTTCAGAGAGTTTAGTGAAATTTCGTCGGAAGATGCTGACCTGTAGGTTCCTTTGAGTTTAAAGCGGTTGAGGTAAAGAAAATTTTGTTGGGCTACGATTTTTGTTGAATCGTAAAGCTGTGGGTAAACAATCCCTTCAATTTGAGCCTGACTCAGTCCTACAGTTTCCAAACGACCGCGCAAATGGTTTCCAAACGGCTCAATAACAGGAAAGTACACTCGTCCATTTTGGGAATTGATCGTTCCTCCTTGTGTTGCGGCAAAATCGACAAAATCGAACCGGCCATCAGGTTGAGCATTTCCATTCTGATCGAGTTTGTCTAGGGCAAAAAGCTGAATGAGCGGTGTCGTTTGCACTTCCGGCAAAGGGATGATTGGAAGATCAATCCCTTCTGCAGGATCATTATACCACACGTTCAGGATAAATTCCTGGCTGTTA
>JBBSDD010000190.1:0-5764 GCA_038249755.1 Flavobacteriales bacterium
AAACACTCTATCAATTCGTGACAGACAAACATGATTTGGTGGAGAAATGCATGATGCATGACTGTTCCTTACACGACACAGGCATACGACGCATCACATCCGAAAATTACAATGCCATTGATGAAAACATTGAGATCAGCAAATTCATCATGCAACAACTCAAAGGAATTCATCCATCCATATTCTACGATATGGAAAAATACTACCCGCGAGCCTGGGCCTTGATGCAGGACACCCGGGAAGGTCTCGCTGCCGAAGTCATCCGGGCAAATATCATCAAAGGAATGTCAGAGGGCTATTTTCGCCCGGATATCCATGTGGAAATCATGACGCGACTTTGGATTGCCCGCATGAATGTAATCTTTGATCCAAAACATTTTCCGATGCAGGAGTTTAACATCGCTGAAGTATATGCGCAGATGTTTACCCACCAAATTCGCGGTCTTGCCACAGAAAAAGGACTAAAATATTTCGAAAAGATTCAGAACAATCCCAATAATACCAAGCATCCATGATCAAGCAGATTACGCTGGCCATCACGATTTTGGCCGCAGCCGCCCTGAGTGCACAGCCGCTCGCATTGAGCTTAAAGGAAGCCCAGGAGCTCGCCATTGACAGCAGTTATGCCATGCGCAATGCAGTATATGATATAGAAAATGCAAAACGTGAGGTCAAAGAAGTTTTAGCCATTGGCTTGCCACAGGTCAGTGCAGCCGCTGAATACAACCGATTCCTGCAAATACCTGTTTCATTGATCCCCGCAGAATTTTTCGGAGGTGAAGCCGGTGATTTCGCCGAGGTACAATTTGGTGTAGAGCACAATCTAACGGGCTCCATTACTGCCTCCCAACTTGTTTTTGATGGTACTTATCTCGTTGGTTTGAAAGCATCCAAAACCTATCTGGAGCTTTCGCGAAATGCAAAGAACAAAACGGAAGCCGAAATTCGCGTTGCTGTGGCCCAATCCTATTACACTGTGCTGGTAGCAGATGAAAATCTTAGAATCCTTCAGGAAAACATTAAAAGTGTAGCCAAAACACTCAGCGATACAGAAGCGTTATTTGATAATGGACTCACCGAAGAACAGGACGTAGATCAACTCACCCTCAACAGGAATCAGATACAAATAAACATAGACAACACCGAAAAATATCAGACGGTAGCCCGACAGATGCTGAATTATGTGCTTGGCATATCACTCGAAATAGAAACCATTCTGACCGATAGAATTGATGACCTGGTGGCCCTCAACAACAATCCTGAATATTTGCTTGCTGCACCGAATCTTGCCACGCATCCGGATTTGATGCTTGCCAGAACCAATTTGATGGTTCAAAACCACATGCTCAAAGGTGATCAGGCGGCGTATTATCCCAGCCTCAACCTATTTCTCACCCATCGACAGAATGCTCAGAGAGATCGATTTAATTTTACAGAAACTGGCGAGCCGTGGTTTCCATCCACCATTTTGGGCGTAAACCTTACAATACCCATATTCAGCAGTTTTCAAAAGAATTACAGAGTGCAGCGCGCACGTATCGAAATCGACCGCGCCGAGATGAACCTGTCTCAAACGCAGGAAAATCTTGCATTGGGAGTAACACGGGCCCGCAGCGAATATGAAAATGCGCTGAAAACCTGGAACAATCAGAAAGAAAGTATGGCTTTGGCCAAAAGGATCAATGAACGCACCCGGATCAAATACACGGAAGGAATTTCATCGAGTTTCGAACTCAATGTTTCTGAAACACAACTCCTGAACGAACAAAGCAGATATATTGATGCTGCTCTGAAATTACTCACCGCGAAACAAGAATTGGACAAAGCCTACAACATATTCTAAAACTTCAGGAAAATGAATGCAACACGAATGAAAACTTATACTGCGCTCACCCTTTTCGCAATGATTTTTGCGCTGGCGTCTTGTGAAAACAAAGAAGCTTCTAATCTTGAAGATCTGAAATCTGAGAGAGACTCGCTCAAAACTGTGAGAGAAACGGCTGATCATCGGATTGGGGAATTGGATTCTCTAATAGCCGAGCTGGATTCAACTGCCGATCGTATCCTCATTACTACATTTGCTACAAATCCGGGTGAATTCAGGCACTATTTCGAAGTATATGGCAATGTGGAATCTGATAAAACTGCAACGCTTATGGCTGACAATCCCGGAATGGTCCGTGAGGTTCTGGTTAGCGAAGGTGACAATGTAAAACGTGGCCAGCTTCTGGTCCGTTTAGATGCTGAAGTATACGACCGGAATCTCGCCGAACTGCAAACTTCTCTGGACCTCGCCAAGACACTGTATGAAAAGCAAAAAAGATTGTGGGATCAGCAAATTGGCAGTGAAGTGCAATTTCTTGAAGCGAAAAACCGCAAAGAAGGTTTGCAAAACGCCATAGCAACATTGCAGCAGCAAAAGGGAAAATCAGATATCCGCGCCCCATTTGACGGGATCGCAGACAAAATATTCTTGAAAATGGGCGAAATGGCTGGCATGCAAACGCCTGTCGCCCGCGTGGTCAATCTCGATCAATTGTACATCAATGCGGATGTTTCTGAGCGCTACATGGGTCAACTCAAAGAAGGTGATCAGGCTTCTGTGATAATAAACCGCAACGACACAATCGCAAGTAAAATCTCACGTATTGGAAATTATATCAACCCGAACAACAGATCGTTTGAAGTTCGCGTGGATATCGAAGGGGAAGTCGGTTTGATCAAACCCAATTCTCTCGTTGTGCTCAAATTAAATGATTACCGCCAGGACAGCACCGTGACTGTTCCTTCATCACTCATTATGCAGGATGGATCGGGCAGAAATTACATATACGTTGTGGAAAAAGATCACAATCAACGCGATATTGCCAAAAAAGTACAGATTAAATCCGGAATGAGCTATCAGGGTAAAACTGTGATCGCTGAAGGTATCACTGGGCAGGAACGTATTATAGACAAAGGATCACGCTCCGTGCGTGACGGCGATCTGGTAGAGGAAGTAAACATCTGAAAAAAATAACATGGCACAAAAACTCTTAAAAAAAGGAGACAAGGGGTACAAAGAATTTGGTCTGTCTTCCCTTTCGGTAGATAATAAAACGACGGTTTTTGTACTGAGCATCATTATTTTTCTTGGAGGATTGGCTGCATACAATGCCATGCCCAAAGAAAGTTTTCCGGACATTGTAACACCCGAAATATATGTGAGCACCCCCTATCCCGGTAATTCACCGCTGGATATTGAAAAACTCATTACCCGGCCTTTCGAAAAAGAAATCAATTCCATATCCGGAGTAGATGAGATCAATTCGACTAGTGTGCAGGGTTTCTCATCCATTCAGATAAAATTTAATTTTGACGTTAGTCCTTCGGAAGCACTCAGGAAAGTAAAAGACAAAATCGATGTAGCCAAAAGCGATCGTGATTTTCCCACCGATTTACCCGCCGACCCGAATGTGATAGAGATGAATTTTTCGGAAATGATTCCGATCATGAACATCAACCTTTCCGGAGATTATTCAATCGATCAATTAAAAAAATACGCAGAATACCTCGAAGATGAAATCGAGGATTTGTCGGAAATCACCAAAGTGGAAATTCGCGGGGTGATGGACAAGGAGATCAAAATTGATGTGGACCTTCTGGCCATGGAAGCCATGGAGATCAGTTTTGAGGACATCGGAAACGCCATTTCTGCAGAAAACACCACCATTTCAGGTGGCGATTTACTGGTGGATGAATTCCGGCGCAATGTCCGCATCATCGGTGAATTCAAAAGTACCGAAGAGATAGAAAACGTGATTGTAAAGCGCGAAAATCAGGAAGTTGTTTACCTCAAAAATATTGCGCAGGTATCATTTGGTGAAAAAGACAAGGAGAGTTACGCAAGAGAATATCAGAAACCAGTAGTCATGCTCGACATCATGAAGCGCGCCGGTGAAAACCTTATTGAAGTCTCAGACCAAATCGACAAGATTATTGCTAATGCAAAAGGTGATATTTTTCCGGAAGACCTCCAGATTACCATTACCAACAACACCAGTGACGATACCAAAACCCAGGTCGACGAGCTCGAAAACAGCATTATTTTTGGAATTCTGCTCGTAGTCGGCGTTTTGTTATTCTTTCTGGGTTTTCGCAACGCCCTTTTCGTAGGTATCGCCATTCCCCTTTCCATGCTCATGAGCTTTCTCTTGTTGGGCGCACTCGGAGTGAGTTTGAACGTGATTGTACTGTTCGCTCTTGTACTGGCCTTGGGAATGCTGGTGGACAATGGAATTGTGGTAGTGGAAAATATTTATCGCCTTCGCGAGCAAGGTTACGGCCCTTCCGAAGCTGCCAAACTTGGGGTTTCAGAAGTGGCTGTGCCTATCATTGCTTCTACGGCTACAACCCTGGCAGCCTTCCTGCCATTGGCTTTTTGGCCAGGCATGATGGGCGAGTTTATGTTTTATCTGCCAGTCACGCTCATTATTGTTTTGTCATCTTCGCTTTTTGTTGCCCTGGTGATCAACCCTGTATTGGCAGCCTTGTACATGAAGGTTGGAGAAGAAAAACCAAACAAACGCAAGGCTTTGCGCATCGCTCTGATATTCTTTGTAATCGGAGTAATACTCGATATTATTGGCCTGGCAGGTGGCAAAACCACGCTCATATCACTCGGAAATCTTTCCATCGTAGTGGCAGTGTTTTACGTTCTTAAAATTTATGTTTTTGTGCCGGGCACCCATAAACTGCAGACCAACTGGTTGCCAAGACTAGAGAATGCCTATCAACACTTTTTGAGTTATGCCCTTATCGGGAAAAGGCCTTATGGATTTCTCGCCGGCACTTTCGGATTGCTCATCGTGGCAGTCATCCTACTGATGTTCTTTCCACCAAAAGTGGAATTCTTTCCGAGCAATGAACCGCAGTATATCAATATTTTTATCGAAAACCCAATCGGTACCGATATTGACGAAACGAATCGCATTACCAAAGATCTTGAAGAAAAAGTGCTTCTCACATTGGACAAATATTTCGTTGAAGGCGGAGAAAATCATGAGTCATTTCTGATAAAGTCGGTTATCGGACAGGTGGGTGAAGGTGCCAGCGATCCCATGCAGGGACAGGCAGCCGGAAACACCCCCCACAAAAGCAGAATCACAGTGCAATTCGCCAAGTATCAAGAGCGCGATGGCATCAAATCCAGTGATGTACAGGAAGAAATTCGGGAAGCACTTCGGGGATATCCTGGCACACAAATCACCGTTAGTAAAAACGAAGCCGGTCCGCCACAAGGGGCCCCAATCAACATCGAAATACGCGGGGAAGACTATGATATGGTCATGCAAAATGCAGTGGACTTCCGCAATTATATCAATGATCAGAACATCGCCGGTATCGAGGAGCTCAAACTCGATGTGGAGCTTGGAAAACCCGAAATGCCTATCATAGTGGATCGTGCAAAAGCGAGAAGGCTCAATCTGTCGACTTATCAGATAGGAGATGCCATGCGCACCGCCCTTTTCGGAAAAGAAGTAAGCACATACAAAGATGGAGAAGACGATTATCCCATCAACATCCGATTGATGAAACACTACCGTAACAACGAAGACGCGCTGATGAATATGCGACTCACGTTCAGGGATCAGGCGACAGGAAAAATACAACAGGTTCCGATATCCTCTGTTGCAACTGCCGAAAAATCAAGCACATTTAGCGCTGTAAAACGCAAGGACCTGAACAGGGTGATCACCATATCAAGCAATGTGCTTTCCGAATA
>JBBSDD010000191.1:0-5752 GCA_038249755.1 Flavobacteriales bacterium
TATTCAGGAGCCAAGGTTTTGTTGAAACCAGCTTCAAATGGTACCGGTGTTATTGCCGGTGGTGCGATGCGAGCTGTCTTGGAGAGTGTTGGTATTAAGGATGTTCTTGCGAAATCGCAAGGCTCTTCAAATCCGCACAACGTTGTAAAAGCAACACTTGACGCGCTTACACAATTGCGCGATGCGCGAACTGTGGCCCAGCAACGTGGAATTAAAATGAGCCGTGTTTTTAACGGATAAATTTAAAAGACGGATAAGTCATGGTAAAGCAAATTATTGTAACGCAAATTAAAAGTGCGATCAAAAAACCAAAGATTCAAAAGGCGACTCTTGTAGCCCTTGGTTGTAAAAAATTGAATCGACCCGTTGAGAAAACTGCGACACCACAAGTGTTGGGTATGATCAACAAAGTAAAACACCTTCTCAAAGTAGAAGATAAGTAAGCCTTAATCAGCTAAAAGCATTAGAAATGGATTTGAGTAATCTGAAGCCCGCAAAAGGCTCAACAAAAACGAAAAAAAGACTTGGACGTGGTGAAGGTTCAGGTTTTGGCGATACTGCCGGACGAGGTCACAAAGGTGCTAAATCGCGAAGCGGTTACAGCAGCAAACGTGGATTTGAGGGAGGGCAAATGCCACTCCAGCGACGTGTTCCAAAGTTTGGATTTGTAAGCCCCAATCGCGTGGAGTACAAAGGAATCAACCTGGATGTAATTCAGCGCCTGCACGACGACAATAAGATTGAAGCATTCACCCACGAGGTATTTGTAAACAATGGTCTCTGCTCCAAAAAAGAACTTGTTAAAATTTTGGGTCGTGGAGATCTGAGCGCAAAAGTGCAAATTACTGCCCATGCATTCTCTGCCACTGCCAAGACTGCTATTGAAGCAAAAGGTGGCGAAGCCAACGTACTTTAACTGAATTGACCAGAATCCGGCATGAAGAATTTTATTCAAACCATTAAGAATATTTGGAGCATTGAAGAACTCCGTGGACGTATCCTTACCACGCTTGCCTTGCTTCTCGTATTTCGTATAGGATCATACATTGTACTCCCTGGCATAGATGCTGCAGCGCTTGCTCTGGCAAATGAAGGGGGAGGAGGTCTTGCTGGATTGTTGGATCTGTTTACTGGTGGTGCCTTCAACAGAGCATCTATTTTCAGTTTGGGAATCATGCCGTATATCTCTGCATCGATTATCATGCAGCTGATGGGCATCGCGGTTCCGACCATCCAAAAAATGCAAAAAGATGGGGAGAGTGGGCGCAAGAAAATTAATCAATACACCCGTTTTCTGACCATTGTGATCACCTGTTTTCAGGCACCTGGATATATCGCAGCTTCTGTTCCTGCGGAAGCTCGGTTGGACGATTCAGTTTTTTGGTGGACTTCTACTATCATCATTCTTACCACCGGTACTTTGTTTGTTATGTGGTTGGGTGAGCGAATAACCGACCGCGGTATTGGAAATGGAATTTCGTTGTTGATCATGATCGGAATCATTGCCGGTTTGCCTGGCGCATTTTTCCAGGAAGTGTTGGCAGCCACCGGACCGGAAGGAAATGGACTTGTAATGCTTTTGATCGAACTTGTAGCACTCCTTGTGGTGATAGCTGCGACGGTCGCCCTGGTTCAGGCTGTGCGCAGGGTGCCTCTGCAATTTGCCAAACAGCAGGTTGGAAACCGGGCGCAATCTTCAGGTGGTGCCAGACAGTACATTCCTCTGAAAGTCAATAGTGCCGGTGTAATGCCAATCATCTTTGCACAGGCGATTATGTTTGTACCACTTTATATTGCACAATATTCTGGTTCAGAGTCTGGTTTTATCGTAGAATTGGCTAACTTTGCCGGCTTTTGGTACAACCTGTTATTCTTTATCATGGTTATTGCCTTTACATATTTTTACACTGCTATTACGGTAAATCCCAATCAGATGGCAGATGATTTGAAGCGCAACGGTGGCTTTGTTCCTGGCGTAAAGCCAGGAAAATCTACAGCAGATTTCCTTGACAATGTTCTCTCGCGTATCACTTTACCTGGGGCAATATTTCTAGGATTTATTGCAATCCTTCCCGTATTTGCTATGCAAGCGGGAGTGAAACAGGCTTTCTCAATCTATTTTGGTGGAACTTCTCTGCTTATTATGGTAGGTGTCATACTGGATACGCTCCAACAGATTGAGAGTTACTTACTAATGCGTCATTACGATGGGTTGATGAAAACCGGCAGGATTGCTGGAAGAGCATCAACTTTTGGAATGGCTGGTTAAGACAAAAGAGTAAAAGATTATATGGCGAAACAGGCCTCGATTGAACAAGATGGCGTAATTGTAGAAGCATTGTCCAATGCCATGTTCAAGGTTGAACTTGAAAATGGTCACGTGATCACAGCGCATATCTCAGGAAAAATGAGAATGCACTATATCAAAATTCTACCAGGCGATAAAGTGAAAATCGAGATGTCACCATACGATCTGACCAAAGGAAGAATCACATTCAGATACAAATAATCGGTAACGATGAAAACGAAGGCAAGCATTAAAAAGCGTTCAGCAGAATGCAAAATCGTACGACGCAAAGGGCGATTGTATGTAATTAACAAGAAGAACCCCAAGTTCAAGCAACGTCAAGGATAAAAAGAATTTATTATGGCTAGGATAGCAGGTATAGATTTACCAAAAAATAAACGTGGCGTCATCGGGTTGACTTATATCTTCGGTATAGGTAATTCCCGTGCTTCTCAAATTTTGGCGAAAGCCAACGTGAGTGAGGATACCAAAGTACAGGATTGGAATGACGATGAACTCGCGCAGATCCGAACGACATTGAACGAAACTTTCAAAGTGGAAGGTGCGCTCAGAAGCGAAATCCAAACGAACATCAAACGCCTCATGGATATTGGATGTTACAGAGGTGTGCGTCACCGTACTGGCCTGCCATTGCGCGGTCAGCGAACAAAAAACAATTCGCGCACACGAAAAGGAAAACGTAAAACTGTTGCCAATAAGAAAAAGGCTACTAAATAATTGATAAACGATTAGAATAAAATTGTCATCATGGCCAAAACGAACACCAAAACGAGCACCAAGACGAACACAAAGAAAAAACGGAATGTAAAGGTGGATGCTGCCGGAGAAGCGCATATTCAAGCTTCTTTTAACAACATTATCATCTCTCTGACCAATGCAAGCGGACAAGTAATTAGCTGGTCATCGGCTGGTAAACAGGGTTTCCGTGGATCGAAGAAAAATACACCTTACGCCGCTCAGGTAGCCGCTGAAGATTGTGCCAAGGTTGCCCACGAGGCAGGTTTGCGCAAAGTAAAAGTCTATGTGAAAGGTCCGGGTTCGGGACGTGAGTCAGCCATCCGTTCACTCCACAATTCGGGAATTGAGGTTACTGAAATAGTCGATGTAACGCCAATGCCACACAATGGCTGTCGCCCACCAAAGAGAAGAAGAGTTTAACAACACCCGTCCCTTACGGACAAAATCACAATTAGCATATGGCACGATATACAGGCCCCAAATCAAAAATAGCACGACGTTTCAGAGAACCGATTTTCGGTCCGGACAAAGCTCTTGAGCGTAAAAATTACGGTCCGGGAATGCATGGCCCAAACAAACGCCGGGGCAAGCAGTCTGAATATGCTGTGCAGCTCGCTGAAAAACAAAAAGCGAAATATACTTACGGTATCCTGGAGCGTCAGTTTGAAAAAATGTTTGACAAAGCTTCACGCAAAATTGGTATTACAGGTGAACTCCTTTTGCAATTTTGTGAAGCGCGTCTTGACAATGTGGTATACCGTATGGGGCTTGCTCCAACACGAAGTGCTGCACGTCAATTGGTAGGTCACCGCCACATTACTGTAAACGGGGAAGTGGTAAATATCCCATCTTACTCTTTGCGTCCTGGTGAAAAAGTTGCCGTTCGTGAGCGTTCAAAATCGTTGGAGACCATTACAAATGCCCTTGCGTCAGGTTCATCTAAGAAGTCTGAATGGATTGACTTCGAAAGGAACAGTATGTCTGGCACCTACATCCAACACCCCACACGCGATCAGATCCCTGAAAACATCAAGGAACAGTTGATCGTTGAGCTTTACTCAAAATAATTAAACCCATTAAGGAAATCTCCATGGCCATATTAGAATTTCAAAAGCCGGACAAAGTCGTAATGATCGACTCGAACAACCACCAGGGAAAATTTGAATTTCGTCCCCTGGAGCCCGGTTACGGTATCACGATTGGAAATGCACTTCGTCGCATCCTCCTTTCATCTTTGGAAGGTTTTGCAATCACTTCCGTAAAAATAGAAGGTGTTGACCATGAATTTTCGGCCATCACCGGTGTAGTTGAAGACGTTACTGAGATCGTGTTGAATCTGAAACAAGTAAGATTGAAACGACAAATCGACAGCGCTGACAATGAGAAAGTAAATATTTCTCTGAGCGGTGTTGAGAAATTTACCGCCGGTGAGATTGGTAAGCATACTTCAGCTTTTCAGGTTCTAAATCCGGATCTCGTTATTTGCAACCTTGCTAAAAATACCAAACTTGATATCGAAATCAATATTGGGAAAGGACGCGGTTACCGACCTTCAGAGGAAAATAAGATCACCAATGCACCCATTGGTACCATTTTCATCGACTCTATCTTTACGCCAATCCGCAAAGTCAATTACGTAATTGAAAACTTTCGGGTAGAGCAGAAGACGGATTATGAGAAACTGATCATGGACGTTACTACTGATGGCTCTATCACACCGAAGGATTCATTGCAGGAGGCAGCGAAAATTTTGATCCACCATTTCATGCTTTTTTCTGACGAGCGCATTACACTCGACAACGAGGAAAAAGCAGAAACTGAGGAATTTGATGAGACATCTTTGCATATGCGTCAGCTCCTAAAGACTAAACTAGTCGATATGGATCTTTCAGTCCGTGCTTTGAATTGTCTGAAAGCAGCGGATATTGATACCTTGGGAGATCTCGTTTCTTTCAATAAGAACGACCTGTTGAAGTTTCGAAATTTCGGCAAGAAATCTCTTACGGAGCTCGAAGATCTGATTGAATCAAAAGGTCTTTCATTTGGTATGAATGTGGCCAAATACAAACTGGATAAAGAATAATTTACGAATTGCTTAACTGAGAAGTGAAGTAATTCAATACCCATAATCATGAGACACGGAAATCGCAACAATTCATTAAGCCGCACAGCGAGTCACAGGAGTGCAATGTTGTCAAACATGGCTTGTTCGCTCATTGAACACAAGCGCATCAATACGACTTTGGCGAAAGCCAAAGTGCTTCGTAAATTTGTAGAACCTATTTTGACCAAATCGAAAACGGATTCAACACATTCACGTCGATTGGTATTCAGCGAGCTTAAGAGCAAGGATGCGGTAAGCGAGCTTTTTCGCGATGTAGCTCCAAAAATCGCAAACCGCGAAGGCGGATATACGCGAATTATCAAATTGGGCAACCGATTGGGAGATGCCGCAGAAATGTGTATGATCGAATTGGTTGATTTCAATGAATTGTTATTGAATGACACCAAAACCAAAACGCGCAGAAGCCGACGAGGTGGAAAGAAAGGTGCGGGTGATGGTCAAAAAGTTGCTGCTGCGGAAACAAAAACAGCTGAAGAAGTGAAGGAAACTCCTCGGGCTGCTACTGCTGCACCGGAAGCTGAAAAGGACGAAACTACGGAAGGTGAAATCAAAAATGAATCTGCGGAAGAAACCAAAGATGA
>JBBSDD010000192.1:0-5745 GCA_038249755.1 Flavobacteriales bacterium
AGTTCCTGATCGACAGGATTCCAAATACGTCGCGCACCAAACTTCAACTGGCTGCGGGAAATGGAAATATCCGTGTAAATGATGAAGTCGTAAAGTCAAACTACCGCGTAAAACCGGGAGACGACATATCCATCGTGCTGCCTTATCCGCAACGCGAAATCGAATTGATTCCGCAGGATATTCCGATCGAAATTATCTACGAAGACGATACCCTGGTCATTGTCAACAAGCCCGCCGATATGGTGGTGCACCCCGGTTATGGCAATTACAGCGGCACCTTGGTCAATGCGCTGATGTTTCACTTTGGTAAATTGCCAGAACTAAAAGATGGACTGCCTCATCGACCCGGGCTTGTGCACAGGTTGGACAAACTCACCACCGGGGTCATGGTCATCGCCAAAACCGATCAGGCGCTGACCCATTTGTCAAAACAGTTTTTTGAAAGAACCATTGACCGCCGCTACATCGCCATCGCCTGGGGCGATATCGACGCCGATGCTACCATCACCGGAAACATTGGGCGTTCACTAAAAAACAGGAAAGTGATGGACATTTTCCCGGAAGGTGATTTTGGAAAACACGCCGTGACACATTACAAAGTGCTGGAACGCCTCAACTACATCACAGTGGTGGAATGCAAACTGGAGACGGGCCGAACCCATCAGATTCGCGCCCATTTCCAACACATCGGACATCCACTTTTTAATGATCCCGAATACGGCGGCAATAAAATTCTCAAGGGCACCACTTTTTCGAAGTACAAACAGTTTGTAATGAACAACTTTGATCTTTTGCCCCGGCAAGCCCTCCATGCCCGCAAGCTCGAACTGACCCATCCGGTCACTGGCGAAAGAATGAATTTTGAATCGGCCATACCGGATGATATGCAGTCGGTACTCACCCGTTGGCGCGATTACCTGTCTACCAGGAAAGATGGTTGAGGAAAATGGATGTTAATTAGAGTCTTGTCATGCCGGGCTTTAACTTTCCGAGCCTTCTCATTCCGAGGCACATGGAATCTGTCCATTCGATATAGAGATTCTTCGCTTCGCTCTGAATGACAAAATGCCGGGCTTTGTCATTCCGAGGCACGAGAACTAAGCGCAGCGGTATCACGACCACAGGAAGTAAATCTGTCCATTCGATATAGAGATTCTTCGCTTCGCTCTGAATGACAAAGCTCGACTCTCAATGGGCTGTGTCAATCAACTTACATTATCAACCTTTTTGGTACAATGCAATCGAATCCTTTCTGATTATTTTTCCCGTTTCCGTATACGAAAACCGCTTCAGGAAAAGGATTTTTCTGGGTTGCCAGAACGGTGAGTCAGACAAAACATTTTGTATTTCTGTCAGGCTGATATCCTCTTCGTGATCCGGTGCCTCCACAAAAAGGCATACCTCCTCGCCCAATTTTGGATGGGCCAGACTACCTACAAAAAATGGCGAGGTAATCAGGTGCGCCAGCCTTTTTTCCACCCTTTCGGGAATGACCTTGATGCCGCCGGAGTTGATGAGGTTGTCGGTGCGGCCGAGCCAGATGAATGATTTTCCGCGAATTTCAATAAGGTCATTGGTGTACAGCCACCGCCGCGCAATGCCCGCCCATCGCACTTTCAGGCAGCCCCGTTTGTCCACTTTGATTTCCACGTTTTTGAGTGGATGATAAAACACGTCTACTGCATCATCACCCAGTTTTGAAATGGCAAAGTGCGACAGTGTTTCGGTCATCCCAAAACTGGCATAGGCACGGATGCCAGCCCTGTTCAATTGTATGCGCATGGCCTCGCTCACCTGTCCGCCGCCGATGAGCACCGACCGAACTTTTTTTAGCGCTTCTGGGGTATTTTCCAAACTTTGGGATACCTGAAAAGGCGTCAGGGGCACAAAATCAAATTGACCTGATTTCACAAGAGGCAAGCCCGACGGCGAAGCGGAAACCAGATTGTATTGACCAATGATGGCTCTCACCACCATCATTTTTCCAGCGATATAGCGCATCGGCAAAGCCAGCAAAGCCTGAGCAGTTTCATCCAGAATGAAGTATTCATTCGTCGCTTCCGCGCTTTGAACAAATGCTTTTTTAGAAAACCTCAACTGTTTGGGAATGCCAGTCGATCCTGATGTTTCGACCAGCTGCCAGCTTTTTCCCCCAAAAATTTCCTGAGCGAATTTGAGAATTTCGCGATCAAAATCTGACAGATTTCCATCGAATTCGCCACAGAGAATAGAATCTCTGGAATGGAAATTACCATTCAAACGCAAACCGGGATATTTGTCAAATAGATTCATAAGCCCTTCGGATCATCCCATTCCTTTTCATGAAAATAAAATAATTTTCCATTCACGATCTCCAGCGGACTATCGAAATTATTGGTGTAAAGCTGACCTGTGCCGAGGCCCTGCGGCAGGGGATTGTTCTTTGTGAAAGTATATTGTGCAATGGCGTTCAGGCCGATATTTGATTCCAGGGCCGAGGTGGCCCACCAGGTTATTTTGTGCTTTTCAGCCAGCGCAATCCATTGATCACAGGCAGCAAATCCACCGAGGAGACTCGGCTTGAGAATGATAGCCTGTGGGCGGATGGTGCTCATCAGGCTCTCCATTTGCGCATCATCTGTGATGCCAATAAGTTCTTCGTCCAGGGCGATGGCCAAAGGACTGTTCGCGCAAAGCGCCGCCATGGCATCCCAGTTTCCTGCAGCGATTGGCTGCTCAATGGAATGCAAGTCAAATTCGGCAAGGCGCGACAATTTCTCAAGTGCGTCGGTTGGCGAAAATGCACCATTGGCATCCACACGGATGGTAATATCCGCTGCGCTGTAATCTTTTCTGATATGGCGAATGAGGTTGAGTTCGTCGGCAAAATCAACCGCTCCAATTTTCAGTTTGATGCAGTGAAATCCCGCGCGGAGTTTTTCGTCGATCTGTTGACGCATGGTTTCCGGTTTTCCCATCCAGACGAGTCCATTGATGTCGATGCCTGCTGACCCTTCTGTAAATGACGACGGAAAAAGCTGATGTTTTTTATCGGCATGCAGGTCAGCCATGGCCATCTCCCATCCGAAGGCAATTGAGGGCCAGTCGCGGAGATTGGGAATTTCTTCACCATGATTAAAAGCTTGCACCACTTCGTCGAGTTTTGATTCGTAATCCGGTCTATCATCCACAGATAGTCCGGGAAGAAGTCCGCATTCCCCGATTCCGGATTTGCCCACTTTTTCAAAATGAAAAAACCACGATGGTTTTTCCATCAAAACGCCTCTTGAAGTACCTCCGGGCACTTTGAGTTGAAGGATGTATTTGAACCAGCGCGCTTTCATTGGTCTAGTAGATGAGTCCAAGACCCAGGGTGATGGAGAAAATCAAGGTAGCTAAGGCCAGTTTTTTTAATTCCCCATCGAGTTCCGATACCTGATTGGTAGTCCAAACGATGCGTACATTCTGATAGAGCAGTGGCACCGAAATCAAAAAAAGAAATTCATATACGGACCGGAATCGCAGGAGGGTGAAAGCCAAAGCACCCATGAGTGCCAGGGAAATTAAAATGGTATGATAGATTTTTGCCCTGCGTAAACCGATCAAAACCACGAGCGAACGTTTTCCTGAGGTGCTGTCGTTTTCAATGTCGCGCATATTGTTGATATTCAGCACGGCTGTGGCAAGTAAACCCACCGAAACCGCAGGCAGCATGGTCATCCCCGAAATTTCTGATGTGTGGAGGTAATAGGTGCCCGATACTCCAACGATACCGAAAAATATAAACACGGCCAAATCTCCAAATCCTCTATAGCCATAAGGGTTTTTTCCAATGGTGTATTTAATAGCCGCCACGATCGCAGCCACACCCAAGAGAAAAAAGGCGACCGTGGAATTGAGACCGATTTTTTTGGAACTTTCATACAGCAGCAAGATGCCCGCAACAAGTGCCAGCAAGGCGCATAATCCAATGGCCAACCGCATATGAGCAGCCGATATTTCTCCGGATTGCACACTGCGCGCAGGACCAGTTCGTTTCTCATTGTCGACTCCACTGACAGAATCCCCGTAATCATTGGCGAGATTGCTCAGTACCTGCAAAAAAAGTGTGGTGACAAGGGCCCCAATCAGAATTTTAAGACTGAAACTCCCCATGTCTGCGGCGAGCATACTTCCGAGAATCACACTGGAAAAGGAAAGTGGAAGGGTTCTTAGCCGAAAAGCTTTGAACCAGGCTTCGATTTTTACCATTGCCGCAAATTTCGGAAGAATAAGGGAACTGACAGTGGTCAAATGCAATTTTACGAAATTGAGTTAAAAGGGGTTTAATTGATCCGCTTGAATAGAAAATGAGTTGTTAATAATTGAAGGGTCAGGCCAGCGCGTGCTTTAAAGCTTTCACTTCAACTTTCCAGACATAATTTTTCGTAAATTCAAAGAGTGAAAAAAAGAAAGAAACAGCACACGTTGGTGGACAAAATATGGTTATTACAACGGATGCAGCGCTAAAATTGACAAACAAGTATTTTAAATAAAACAAGCATGGGATTGATAAAAGAACCACTTGACGTAGATTTTGCAGTTGACACACGACCGCTGACGAAAGCTGAAGAAAATGTTATCAGTGACTTCATTCGCGCCGACAAGGAAAAACGCAAACGAAGAGCACTTAAGGAAAAAGAAAATCCTAAGAAAAAAGCAAATCAACTCACAAGACAATAGACCCGAACAGCAAATAGCAACACATACCCGCAAGAGGAGGTTTATGCGTTATTCAAGCATTATTTTTGGATAAGTATGAAATGATTGATTTCCGAAATCCAGCCAAATGTAATGCCGGGATATAGCGATCAACTATTAAGAATCCATTGTGTGAAACCCGTCACAGAATTTTTTCATCCAGTCACACGCCTGCCTTATATTTGGGTGGGATGGATAAACCAAAGAAATATCAGGGCCGGTCATTTGAATTTTATGAGGATGCCCGCGGATTTTATTATTTGCGCCTGAAAGAAGGTGAAGACCTTGTGGATGAAGACGTGGTGGAACTGCACGATTGGATCACCATGCAAGGATCCCGGGAGCGCAAACCGCTCCTGATCGAATTGGCTTTTGGGAGTACGATATCGCCCGGTGTTCAGGCTTTTTTTTCAGAAAATAACCAACGCTATTCCACGGCCGATGCCATCCTGATCAGCACTTTTGCTCACAAGTTGATGGCGACTTTCTATCTCCGGCATTATAAACCCGTAATTCCCACACGTGTTTTTCAGGATGTATTCGATGCGCTTGACTGGCTAGGTTCTCAAAATCAGTCCCAAAAACAGGCTTAGGCCAGCGATTCTGAATCTTTGTTTTCTCTGGATTTCTCCAAATGAGCGGAAATATGCTTGAAATATCCTTTTAGAATCGGCGCATTGCGTTTTTGCGGCGTTTTTACTTCAAGTATCGCACATCCCTTTTGTCCAAAGAATTCGGGTAGAGCTGATGTCAATGTTTCCGCAGAATCGCACTGAAAACAGGGAATTCCAAAAGCCGCACCGATTTTCTGAATATCGGCGTCATGATGGGCCTCAAAATATTTTTCCAATTCATCCACTTTGTCTGCCCCATCCACAATCCGGAAAATACCACCGCCCTGATTGTTGACCACAATGATTTTCAAATTTTGCGGAAGCTGATTGTTCCAGAGTGCATTGCTGTCGTATACAAAAGCCAGATCGCCGGTGAGAATCACAGTATCTTGTTCCGGGTCTCCCAGAGCCC
>JBBSDD010000193.1:0-5721 GCA_038249755.1 Flavobacteriales bacterium
TACCGTTTTTATTGAATCCCATGAACTTTTATTCGACCCGCGATAAACAACACGCACATCCGACAACTTTGGCCCAGGCGGTGATCAAAGGACTCGCTCCCGACAGCGGTTTGTATATGCCAGACCATATTCCGGGCCTTCCGGCAAAATTCTTTGAGGAAATCGAAACGCTGCCTTTCGAGGAAATCAACTTTCGGGTGGCCCATAATCTTGTAGGTGATGCCGTGCCGACTGCTGAGCTCCGAAGAATCACTTCTGAAGCGCTCAACTTCGACTTGCCCATCGTGGAAATTGAGGAGGATATTTTTTCAATGGAGCTTTTTCATGGACCCACCATGGCATTCAAGGATGTCGGAGCGCGGTTTATGGCCCTGCTGCTCGGTTATTTTGTACGCGATTCAGTCCAGACCTTAAAAGTAATCGTGGCCACATCGGGCGATACCGGAAGTGCAGTGGCCGCAGGTTTTTTTAATGTGCCGGGCATCGAGGTATTTATTCTTTACCCGAAAGGCATGGTAAGCCCCCTTCAGGAAAAACAGCTCACCACCTGGGGTGGAAATATTACGGCGATTGAGGTAGACGGCACTTTTGATGATTGTCAGAAAATGGCCAAACAGGCGCTCAGCGATGGGTCGCTGAACACCTCAAACCAGTTCACATCCGCCAACAGCATCAACATCGCGCGGTTGATACCCCAATCGTTTTATTATTTCCACGCTTTCAAAACCCTGAAAAAAAGGAAAAAAGAACTGGTGGTCAGTGTTCCAAGTGGAAATTTTGGCAACCTTACCGGAGGTTTGCTCGCGAAAAAAATGGGGTTGCCCATCCACCACTTTTTGGCAGCCACCAACGACAATGATGTGGTGCCGCTTTTCCTGGAAACAGGCGCTTTTACGCCGCGGCCTTCGGTGCAGACCATCAGCAATGCCATGGATGTGGGGAACCCGAGCAATTTCGAACGCATGATTCACCTGTATGGCGCGGATTCTGAAAAATACGGATCGCTTCTTCACGGATACCGCTTTTCTGACAAGGAAACCCGCGATGCGATGCGCAAAGTCTACGATGCAACCGGGTATGTTCTTGACCCACACGGCGCCGTGGGCTATCTCGGTTTGAAACGTGATTTTCATAGCAAACCGGGATTGTTCACAGGTGTGTTATTGGAAACAGCTCACCCTGTGAAATTTATGAATGTGGTGGAATCAACTCTCGGCTTTTCGCCGGAAATTCCGGAAAAAATGCAGGTTTTCGCCAGAAAGGAGAAACACGCATTGTCATGCGAAAACGATTTTGAAGCCCTGAGAGCACTGATCCAATAACCGTTGATCAGATTTTCATAAAACAACCAATAATTTTTCAGTGTGTATTTTCAAATAAAGTGCAGAAAGCGCCCGGGAAATATCAACCGAACATCCTTTTCATTATTTGCAATTCAGGACATTTTACCAATTTTGCGCTTATGAAAATGGCAGTTGGAAATTTGTTTCCGAAAGGGAAACGGAAGTGGTTGAATTTATCAGGTGGGGTCATTTTTCTACTGATTTCGCAAATGATCACAGCGCAATCCGTGATAAAAGGCACTATTCGGGACGATAGCACCCAGGCCAGCCTCCCATTCGTGCATCTCGTGATCGATCTGCCGGGCAAACAGGGGACGGTGAGCAACATCGATGGTTACTTCTCGCTGACTGTTCCGGCTGGCACGGATGGCCAAACGCTGGTACTGTTCAGTTGTGTGGGTTATGAACTCCACAAAATATCCCTGTCAAATCTCAGCGCAAATCCGGATGTGAGAATGACTTCCAAAATACTCTCTATCGGGGAAGTGGTGATTCAGGCCACGGAAGATCCGGCTTATGAAATCATCCGCAAGGCAGTCGAAAACAGAAAGAACAACAATCCCGAAAATTTGCCGCATTACACCTACCGGTCATACAACAAAGCCAGCGCAGACGTTGACCGATCGGGCGAAGGTGCGCGTGAAATCGATTCGACAGGGTTTGCGAATGCCCGGTTGTTTATGATGGAAAGCGCCACCGACATCGAATATATCCGGCCGGGAAAGTGGCGCGAAACGGTTGTGGCAAGCAAAATCTCAGGGGTTCAAAATCCGATGTTTTCCATGTTGTCCAATTCCTTTCAGCCGTTTAGTGTGTATACCAATTACCTCAACATCCTCAATTTTGACTACCTCAATCCGGTGAGTCCGGGCAGCAGGCAGAAATATATTTTCGAATTGGTGGATACCGTGGATGTGCAGGGAGAGACGGCGTACATCATTACATATCAGCCGCGGATCAACGCCTTGGGCAGATTATTGAAAGGAAGCCTGACCATCGGATCTGAGAACTATGCCATCGTCAATTTTCGCGGAGAAAATGTGGATGCGTATTCCCTCCTGTTTTTTGAGGTGCGCCAGGCTTACGCCAAAATAGACGGCACATGGTTTCCCAAAGAGTCGAAAACCTTGTACCGGATGGAGGATAGCGAAAACCCCGCGATGCTGATCAACAGCACGACCTACAACCAGGATATAGATTTGAAAAATCCACCTGCTGCGAAATCATTCGGACCGGTGCAGGTGGCTCAGGCCGATTCCGCCGGGCTGGTTTCTGAAGATACGTGGAGGGCGGTAAGACCTTTTGAACTCGATTCGAATGAACAGAATACCTATCTGGTTTACGACACGCTGCCACCCGCTGCGAGCCGGGCCTTGACAGCCATGGTCAACAATGTCGGTCCGCTTTCCAAAGGCCTCATTCCATTCGGGAAGGTTGATATCAATGTCACAGAGATTTACCGTTTTAATGAATACGAAGGCAGTCGCCTTGGTCTTGGACTTGCGACGAATCGACATTTCATCGATTGGATGCGCGCGGAGGGATATTTTGCCTACGGTTTTCGCGACCAGCGGCTCAAATATGGCGGTGGTTTGCGGTTTCTGCTGATGCCCCGGCGCGAATTTGAAATCACAGCCCGTTACCGCAATGATGTGGAGGAACCCGGGCGAAGTCCCGTATTGAAAGACATCGGACTGATGCGGGTGGGCGATCAGTTTAAAAACTGGATTGCTTATCGGATGAATCCCATTGAGCAATATACCGCGACCATTTCGTACCGTCCGGCGCGCGGGCTGTATACCCGGGGATTTGTGATCTACGAAACGCGTCAACCCGAAATCCGCGGCATCTCAGATTTCAATGGGAATTTCGCAGATCCTTTCATCAAATTCGAATATGGCCTGGAAGTTAATTTTGCCCCTGGGGAGGAGCTTTCGCTTTCGCAAAAAATACTGACACCGCTGAATTTGACTTATCCACGGTTTGGACTGCGCATCAGCCGTGCAGAACCGGGCGTAGAAGGCTCCAACCAGGATTTTTATCGTGCGGATCTGAATATCCAACATCAGTTCAGGATTCTCCGGCTCGGTGACACCTACGTATTTGGCGGTGCAGGGAAAGTTTGGGCAAATGCGGCATCATATCCCTATCTCTATTTTGGACGCGGAGCTGCTGTGACCGATTTTCTGAGTGTGCTCACCCCGGGATATTTCCAGACAATGGATCCATACGCCTTTTTAATGGACGAACAGGTTTATGGCGGCCTGCTTCAATCGCTCGGATTTATCGGCATCGAAAAAAAATATTCCAAACCGGAATTGAAGTTGGCTTATCAGGCAGCCATCGGGAGGTTGGATGCAGCAAATTCTGATGATCTGCCTTTTGCCTACAGGCAAATGAACAAACCCTATCTCGAAGGAGGCCTGATTGTGGACAATTTACTCCGGCTCCAGAGTTCATTTTTCTTTGTGGGATTCGGCGGAGGAATTTTTTACCGCCACGGGGTTTATGCCATGCCTGATTTTGAAGACAATGTGGGGTTGATACTCAGCTTTGCGTTATCTATATAATTCGGTGTAAAATCAGAATACTCCTTCATTCATCCCGTTTCCGCCTGGTTATGCTGTTCTTCACATTGAATATGCGCTTATCAATATCATTTCTAAAGGTCGCTTGCAGGGCCTGAACCTCCACCATGGCCAATGCCTGCGCATCGGGCCGCACTTCGAGATCGCCCAATTTGAGTGCTTTTCCCCGCACAACATTCACTTTTTGAAAATAGTCCCGATATCCGATAAAAGATATTTTGAGCAGACAATCTCCGGGCGGTGCTTCAAATGAAAAAATACCTTCAAGCGTGGTGGTGCCTGCTGCTACAAGAGAAGAATCGGTATCATTGAACAATATGACATTGGTGAATCCCAAGGCTTCTCAGGATTCCCGGTCATACACTGCCATAAATACTTCTTCATTCTGTGCGTTGAGCTGGGTGGAGAATAGGACAGGGATAAAACAAAGCGCTGAAAACAATCGAAACATAGGGTGGACTAGGATAACCGAGCGCCGCGAAAATACGGTTTAAGTACGCTTAAAAATTGCTGATTAAAAGGCTTTAACATCATAAATTCCAATTCGTTGAAAAAGGAATATATGTGGCAGAATGTTTGTGTTAATTTGAGAAGTCAAAATATTTATATAATCTTTTAAAAGAGCTTCTGATGAAATCAATTTTCCTGATTATATTAGGCATCCGGTAATGGTTTATTCTTGAATTAATTCCTACACCATGAAAACAGTTGTGCGAATCTTTACAATTCTTTCAGTTATGGTTTCGCTGATTGCATCAGTTGAAGCACAGACGTCAAAAACTGTGAGCGGTGTGGTGATGAATGCCGGCAACGGTAATCCTGCGCCAAATGTGGTGGTGCGTGTAGCCGGAAGGTCAAAGAAAACTGACTATCGCGGCCATTTCACAATTCCCATTGCGAGGGGGGAGCCGATGACCTTTAGCGATATTAATAAGTTTCACACCAGAACCATATCATACCGCGGATATTATAATCAAGATTCACTGGTGGTATACCTCACGCCAAAAGCCCGATTGACTACAAATATTATAGAATCTGAGGGCACGGAAGAAATTCACCATTCGGAATTTGAAAATGTTGTCGACTTTGTTTTTTTGCGCGATACCCTGGTTGTGCTTTCTTCCATGAAAAACAAACCGAGCAGCATGAATACACCTTCCCGAAACTACCACAACACACTCACCATGCTGAAATACGGAGAACGGGTGGAACGCATTACAATACCCGATCTTGTGGAAGAACTTTATCTCGACCCTTTCAATCAGTTATTCGTAATCGGTGAGAATTTTTTCCTCAAAGTCAACCGGAATCCCGGCAATACCACAACCCTGGAACTGGACCCCGAATATTACGAAACGCAGGTGGCACCGCTCACGGGTTATTATAGCAAATATGTTTATTTCAAAAAAAAGCTCCCGGTTTTGCCCATGGAATCTCATTATGTGATGCAGAGTGACACGGATGAATTGTTAACTGTACGCGAAATTAAAAACCACCACTATTTCAAAGACATTCAAGGCAGTTACAGGCTGCTGACTCCTTACCAAATGAATGAGGCCATTGCGCTTGAAGCTGACCTCGGTATCGACCACATGTTTTTTGCCCCGGCGGTGCGACAGTTACAAATCTATGAGTCCCCGCAATCGCCAGTCTATACCGTAGACGATCAACTTATAATATTTGATGCACTCAACGGGTGGATATTTACACACGACACAATGGGTATGGCCCTGGATTCTTTCCCGATGCATTTCATCGGATTTTCTGACGAAACATATCAGGGCATTGAA
>JBBSDD010000194.1:0-5716 GCA_038249755.1 Flavobacteriales bacterium
TGTAGTCAGGATGATTTTGTCACAGATACCCCTCCTTCAAGTTCTGCGAATTATGGATGTGCGCTGACCACTGTAAAATGCAATACACTCGACATGGTTCAAAACTATATGGATTATTCTAATGATGCCTGCATGAACATTTATACGTCAGGCCAAAAAACCCGCATGCGGGCACTATTTGGTCCTGGTGGTGCAAGAGCCAGTTTGTTGAGCTCAAATGGTTGCGGCAGCAGCACACCGACATGTTCGGACGGAATTCAGAATGGTACTGAATCCGGGGTGGACTGTGGGGGAAGCTGTCCTGCCTGTCCACCTGCATCAGCTTGCCTGAGCTACTGTATTTCGCGGGGAAACAGCACGGCAGATGAGTTTATTCAATCTGTCACAATTGGTTCATATACCAACAACAGCGGAAACAACAGCGGATATGCATCGTTCACTACGGGCAACAGCTATCAGCGTGGTACAGGTTACAGTCTCACCTTGGTGCCCGGATGGACTGGAACTATCTTTGCAGAATATTTCCGAATTTGGGCTGACTGGAATGGAGATGGAGATTTTGCAGATGCCGGCGAACTTGCCTTCGATCAGGGTTCGGCCTCCACGGCTGCACAGGTGAATGGGTCTATCACAGTTCCCACTGGTGCTGCGCTTGGTAACACCACCTTTCGGGTGCAGATGAAATACAATGCAGCATCAACGAATTGTGAAACTTTCTCTTGGGGCGAAGTAGAAGATTATTGTGTACAAATTACCGCAGGTGCAGCAACCTGCGCCATCCCGGCCGGATTGAACACATCTGGTCTAAATGCAACAACAGTTACGCTCAACTGGCAGGCTGTCTCCGGAGCCACCTCCTATAATGTCAGGACCCGGGCACTTGGAGCTACATCCTGGTCTACTGGAATAGTGACTGGTACGTCGGCGAATTTTACAGGTCTTACCGCATGCCTCGGTTATGAATTTCAGGTGCAGTCGGTATGTGCATCGGGGTCCAGTGCGTATTCCACTTCCGTAAATTTCATCACGCCTGGTTGCGCGTCATGCACAGCCCCAAGCGTCGCTTATGTGGACAACATAACTTCATCATCCGCACGTTTTGTTTGGAGCGCCATGCCCAATGCCACGAATTATACGCTCCGATACCGACTTAATGGGAGTACGACCTGGACGACGGTAAACAATGCCTCTACCTCAATAACGCGCACAGGCTTGCTTTGCAACAGTACATATCAATATAGAATTCGCACACGATGTGGAAGCACCTGGACTGCTTACGGCACCATTCGCACTTTTACAACCAACGGATGTAATCGTGAGGAAGAGTCATTAATAACGGAAACAGCAAATTCAAGCCAATTTGAGATGTATCCAAATCCGGCGAACGGCCTCCTGAACATCAGTTTTACGGAAAGCGAATCTGAAGAATTCGTTCTCGTGCGCATATTTGATATGAGCGGTAGACTGGTCATTGAGAGAAATGCGCAGGCAAATGAAGGTTCCAATCTGATCATTTTAGAAACTACGGAATTGGTAAGTGGAATTTACCTGGTTCAGATGCGCAATGGTTCATTTGTGGAAACGAAAAGGCTCGTTGTAACAAAATAGGTTTGAACCACCAATTTTTAATGAAACCCTGGAGATTCTTCTCCGGGGTTTTTTTTGATTGCGGCTGTTTCCAGCATTCGAATGTTCAATGGCGCGCGCAGAGGAAATACGTTGTCACATTGCTTTTTGATTGAGAGGTATTGGCGTCGCAACAGAAGAGAATGCCACTGATTAATTGACTACCATATTCATGGTATTTTGTATCATCTTTTTGGTTGATTCGCCCTTACGTCGTATCATTGTACTTGTTTAGAACGATTTTAAATAGGAAGCCTTCATGATTTTGACAGCAGATACCATTAAAACAAGTGAGCGGGTTGAAATTATGGAACTTGATCCCTGCGAAACGGGTCAACGACTTGCAGAAATGGGATTCTGGCCGGGCAAATTAATTGAGCTTTTGGTATTGGCGCCGTGGGGTGATCCGATGGCCTTTCAGATCGACAATACCATCATCGCCCTTCGAAAAGACGAGGCAAAACTCATACGGGTAAGAGCATTCACGTCGGCGGCTTAACATGGCTGATGAAAACCGCACCCGGCTTATAGCCCTGTCGGGTGTTCCCAATGTCGGCAAATCAACCCTCTTCAATCAGCTTACCGGCCTCAATCAAAAAGTAGGAAACTATCCCGGCATAACCGTTGACAAAAAAATGGGAACCATGCCTTCACCGGATGGTCATCAGGTTAAAATTCTGGATCTCCCCGGCACCTATAATCTCTATCCACGTTCCGAAGACGAACAAATTGTATTTCGCGTGCTTTGCGGACTGGAGCCCAATCTGATCGTAGATGGCATTTTGGCTGTAGCCGATATGAGCAACCTGGAAAGGGGTCTTTTTCTTGTCAATCAATTAATTGACCTGGGCTATCCTACCGCGTTGGTACTCAATATGGCTGATCAGGCCTCAGATCAAGGTTTCCAGATAAACAGGATTTTGCTGGAGCGGTTATTGGGAATCCCAGTATTTATAACCACAGCCGACAAGGGCCAGGGTATACCGGAATTAAAGCGGTTTCTGGGGGAGAACAAATTGTCTAAAGGTAAAACCAGCCTTGAGATGCAAGAGATCTTTTCGGATGCACTTTTTACGAAAGTGGAAGCCCTAACCGGCGAAAGAATACCTTACAGAGCTCTTCAACTTCTCAAATTCAGAAACGATCCCACCCGACTTGATAAAAACCTCAGGTCGGGATTGAATGCCCTTGCTACGGAATACAAGTTTGATGGAATCGAAGCGCAGCGAAAGGAAACGTCGATTCGTTATGAGCGGGTAAAAAAGATTTTGGGAAAGTGTCTGAAAACGACTGACTCAGAAAAAGTAAACAATACCCGCCGACTCGATAAAATATTTCTGAACCGCTATCTCGGTTTTGGCATTTTTATGTTGATACTCTTTGCGATGTTTCAGGTGATTTTTACCTGGGCGCAGGGACCGATGGAATGGATCGATCAGCTCTTCGCCATGATGTCATACGAAACTGCACAGCATTTGCCAGCAGGCGCACTAACAGATTTATTGAGTGAGGGTATCATTCCCGGCTTGGGTGGAATTGTGATTTTCGTTCCGCAGATTGCGCTGCTCTTTGCTTTGCTCGCGGTACTTGAAGGCACGGGATACATGGCCAGGGCAGTGTTTATCACAGATCGGATGATGCGGCCTTTTGGACTCAATGGGCGCAGCGTTGTGCCGTTAATTTCCGGTTTTGCATGTGCCATTCCGGCCATTATGGCCACCAGAAGTATTTCCAACAGAAAGGACAGGTTTATCACCATTTTCGTTACACCGTTCATGAGTTGTTCGGCGAGGTTGCCAGTCTATATTATGTTGATAGGGCTGATCATCCCGGAAGGAGAGGGGAGCTTTATCGACAACCGTGGCCTGGCGCTTTTCGGTATGTACTTATTGGGCATATTTGCTGCGCTGGCATCGGCGTGGCTCATGAAGGTATTGATGAAACGGGAACCTTCCGGAAGTTTGGTAATCGAATTGCCCCGATACCGGATGCCCCATTTAAAAACAGTCCTCTATACGATGTACGAAAAATCAAAAACTTTCGTAGTCGAGGCGGGTAAGGTCATTCTGGCTGTGTCGATTGTTCTTTGGGTTTTGGCCTCTTATGGTCCTGGCGACCGAATCGCTGAAGCTGAGGCATCGGTTCCGGTTCCAACCAGTCAATCTGCTGAGGCCGAAGAATCTTATGATCTGACTGTAAACACCAAGCGGCTCGAGGCCTCCTATGCCGGGATGATTGGTCAATGGATGGAGCCAGCTATCAAGCCATTGGGATACGACTGGAAGATAGGAATCGCCCTGCTCACCAGTTTTGCAGCGCGGGAAGTTTTTATCGCCACCATAGCGACCTTGTACAGCATCGGTTCGGAAGACGAAGACTACACCACACTTCAGGAACGTCTCAACGAGGTGCGAAATACAGAAACAGGACAACCGTTCTTTTCACCGCCGGTGGTATGGTCACTCCTCGTGTTTTATGCCTTTGCCATGCAATGTATGAGCACTGTGGCTGTGGTGTATCGCGAAACCAAATCGTGGAGGTGGCCCCTGGCACAAACGGTATATATGACTCTCGTGGCCTATTTTTCCGCATTGGCAGTTTACCAATTCCTTTCGTAAATTTGCAGACATGCAGGAGATCATCTTATTCATTCTCTTTTTTGGAATAATCGCTTACGCGGCTTATCGCACTTTCGTAAAATCGAAGGCGACTGGTTGTGCGCACTGCGATTTTAATGAAGATAAAAAAGCCTGAATTCAAAAGTTCAGGAATTTTCTTTGCGGGCATTGACCTGTAGAAATTTTTTCAAAGTGCCTTCGCATTTTCGCGCAGCAAGTGATCTCAACTTTTGGCGTAAAGCCTTGTTAATGATACGTACTAAAAACAACCTTCATTATGAAAAATTTATTGAGAGCCTTTATTGGTTTTGCGCCTATCGCAGTATTAATAAGCTGTGGAAATGTAAATGAAGCAGACAAGAATGCGAATACCGATATGGATACCATTCCGGCAGTGGTTTCAGTAAAGGGGGAGGAAGTAACATACAATACGGATTCCGTCGAAATGAAAGGTTATATCGCTTATGACAGCAACAACACCGAGAAACGTCCGGGTATCCTTGTGGTGCATGAATGGTGGGGCCACACAGATTACGTGAGACAACGTGCTGATATGCTGGCAGAGTTGGGATATGTGGCGCTCGCCGTGGATATGTATGGTGATGGTCAGAAAGCGGATCACCCGGAAGATGCCATGAAATTTTCTGGTATGGTGATGAACAATATGGAAAGTTCGCGGGCACGTTTTCAGGCAGCCTACGACATGCTGGCAGCGCATCCCTACGTGGAAGCTGGTTCTGTGTCTGCAGTTGGTTATTGTTTTGGTGGATCTTTGATTTTGGCTTTTGCCAATGACGGTATGGATCTGGATGGTGTCGCCGCCTTTCACAGCGGGGTGGCTTTGCCCATTATGCCCGATAGCAATTTGACCGCAAAAGTCCTCGTGCAAAATGGGGGTGCGGATCCATTTATTCCTGAGGAATCTGTAACGGCTTTTAAATCTGCGATGGATGGAGCTGGTGCTTCTTATGAATACGTCAGTTATCCTGGTGTAATGCACGGTTATACAAATCCTGCTGCCGACGAAAAGGGCGCGCAATTTGAACTTCCACTGGCATACAATAAAGAGGCAGACGAAAAATCCTGGATTAAATTGCAGGAATTTTTGAATGGGATTTATGTTGAATAGCTTTTTAAAAAGTCAAATTTTGGCCGCACCAGGTTATACGGTGCGGTTTTTTTTGGCATAAACGTAACTTGCCAAAAAGACAGATTTTTCGGAATTGGAAGAGCGAAACGTGCCAAATGATAATTCTCATTTACTTATTTTTGCCAGACCGATACAACTTATTTCCATTCTGGGATTTTTCATTTTTATAACAATTTATGTATGCACTCCTGCGCTCTCCATTGGGCAGATTTCGAATCATTGCTTTTCTTGAAGGTTGCTCCTATTTGCTTTTGGGTTTTACCATGATTTTAAAATACCGGTATGATTTGCCCGAGCCGAATTATGTGGTGGGCATGGCACA
>JBBSDD010000195.1:0-5712 GCA_038249755.1 Flavobacteriales bacterium
ATGAGAAATGAAAACCGCGCAGCTTTGTCGCGTCCCACACCACTCAACAGAGCCACCGAAATGGTTGATCCCGAACGGGAAACCCCAGGCAAAACAGCCACCGCCTGCGCGATACCGATCAGCAACACGCGTTTGAATGTGAGCTCACCTTTGTAATCAGGAATCCGCGTCGTACTCCAGAGAAGCAGCGCGGTGAAAAGCAACGAGCCTCCAACCAGCAAAATATTTCCTGCAAAGAGCGACTCAATTTCATCTTTGAGAAATACGCCAACAAAAAACACCGGAATCATACTGACAGCGATGAATGCCACAAATTTTGTTTCGGCATTCCAGGTAAATTTCAATAACCCACGGATGATCTCAAGAATATCTTTCCGAAAGACCACCACTGTGCTGAGAGCCGTGGCCACATGCAATACGATGGTAAACAGCAGACTTTCTTCGCCGCCCATGTCATCGCCCATGATTACTTTCGCCATTTCGAGGTGGCCGCTGCTGCTCACCGGCAAAAATTCTGTAAGACCCTGTATGATGCCCAGGATAATCGCTTCGAGAAGATTCATAAAACCTATTGCAAATTATTCTCTGGGTTTTTAAAACCCGGTTTGCGTTTCAGAATGGCGTAAAAAATCACCCCATAACCAATGAGTGCCACGATGGGAGCAATTGTAATGCGGCGCGTGCTGAATATTTCTTCGCTAAATTCATTTGGATCTTCACTTCCACCGCCAATCATCAGGATAAATCCGAGAATGACAATGCCAATTCCGATCAGCAAAAATTTATAGTTGTCCCTTCCAAAAGGAAATTGAACATCATCTGTTTCCGGGGTTCGGCGTATTTCTTTATTGGCCATTTTTCAAGTTTTAATATATTTTGCTCGCATCGGCGCGCAGGTATCGCCTTACGGCAAATAGCGTTGATAATCCTGAGATAACAATTCCCAACAGGGCAACCAGTCCAAAGAGCTTCACAAACATGATGAGGTCGTTGAGCTCGAAAAACTCTGGCACTTCTGTTCTGATGGTGTAGAGCACCCCGAGTATCAGCAGGATGGCAATGAAACTCGCGTAAAGTCCCTGTAAAATACCTGTGAAAATAAAAGGACGTTGAATGAACCCGCCTGTGGCTCCAACGAGCTGCATGCTGCGGATGGTAAATCTTTTGGAATAGATCGTGAGACGAATGGTATTGTTGATCAATGCGATGGCCACCAGCAATAGCAGGAAACTGAATCCGAGCAAAAACAGGCCGATTTTATTCACGTTTTCATTGATTTGCCTGATGAGATTCGGACTGTAGATCACTTCGGCTATTTCGGGATGTGTTTCAATCTGCTGCACGATGGTGAGTATGCTGTCTGGTTGCGCATAATCAGCATTGAGCCGCAATTCGATCATGGCCTGAAGCGGGTTATATCCCAAAAATTCGAGAAAGTCCTCACCCAAATCATCTGAAAGTTGCTGAGCCGCGTCTTCTTTGCTGACATACTCTGTGCTTTTGGTGAAAACCTCGGCGTCGAGTTCTTTTTTCATCCGCATCACGTCGGCCTCGTTGGCCCCATCTTCCAAAAAGAGTTGCACCTGGATATTTTCCTTGACGTAATTCGACAGTTTTTGGGCGTTCAAAATCAGCACGTTCAAAATCCCCAGCATAAAAAGCACCAATGAAATACCAATGACGGTAGAGATGGCGCTGGATCGGGCGCGGCGTTTAACAAATTTGTCAGGAGATGTAGCCATTTCGGAGCGCTAAAGTAAATAATTTAAACGCATAGCATATCCTGCGCGCGAGAGTTTGTAAAATGCGGTTGTTGTAAAGTTTACAAGGCACAAAAAAAATCAGCATTGCATCCCAGCAACGCTGATTCATATTCAATTATTGGCTTTCTGTTTAGCGAGCATCAAAAATGTTACTGCACAACAATCTTCTTATGCACCGGTTGCTTTGCACCTTTTAATTGGATTTGCACCACATAGATCCCCGCAGGGAGCGCGGAAATGTCAATAGAAGTATTCGAATTCATCGCCAGTTCCTGCATGAACAGCCTGCCGCGCATATCGAAGAAACGCACTGCTTCAGCTATCTCCTCCCCGACATGAATCCGCATTTCGGAGGCGGTCGGGTTGGGATATATTTGAATCTGATTTTCACGTACATTATTAACATTTGACGTGATAGAATAATACATGACATTGTTAAAGTCCACTTCTTCATTCATATTGATATGGGCAAAATTGCCACCGAGGTACAATTCATTACCGACCTGAGCAGCCGCATATACCGGACCGTCGTTCCAAACAATCGGTATCGGCATCATCATTTCTTCCTGCAAATCATATATGAAGCCGGCGTTGCTGCCGATGATACCCACAACTTCATTAATATCATAGCGGCCACATACCAGGAGTTTGTTATCTATCACTTTAAATTCTTTGATCGCATGATCAGAGGGGGCCTCCGGATCAGAATAAGCAGAAACCCATTCATTTTCCGTTTCGTCCCAATAGATTACACCTACGGCATTTGATATTCCGGATACGGGGAGTTGTCCACCGGCTACGAGTGTATCCTGAAATACCGTAACAGTATAAATTATACCCAGGAATTCAGTGCCAACAGGCGCCCAGTCTGACCCGTTCCAGGCAGCGATGTAGGGTACTACAGGATCTGTAAAATTATAACCTGTGAAAGCACCGCCTATTACGAGTTGATCCTGATAGTGGGTCATGCTGTGAATTGGACCGTTGAAATCACCTTGTAAGTAATCCCATCCGGATACTTCAAGTCTGGATACGCCATAAGATGTTCCAGCAAATCCGATGGTAGCCCCGGCCGCATACATTACGCCATCATTCACATAGAGATCCGTAATTTCTGGTGGACCTGAACCCGCAAAAACCCCGGTAAGTTCCCATTCTTCACCCGTCCAGTAGGCGAGATCAGTGTTTTGTCCTAAACTTCCACCCAGGTAGATCTCTCCGTCAAGTACTGCTCCGGTAACTACATTACCTTCGATTCCCTCCCCCATTGCAATGTATTCAGATCCATTCCATTTTACCACATTGGTGCATTCCACTCCACCCGCATTGGTAAAAGTCCCTGCGATCACCAATGCGTTTTCATCTTCCAACTCGAGCATCACACGTACCTCGCCATTTACGCCGCCCTGCAGAGGAAGCCAGTTGGTATTAGGTGGATACCCCGGTTGTATGAGTGCAAGTTCGTCTGTTGTGAATCCATGGTCATTTGCCCAAGCTGGAATTTCTGAGTAGGGCATCTCTTTCAGGTAGGCATTGTTCATTTCAGTTTTTACCTTTTCGGCAAATGGTTCAAATCCGCTTTCGATGATCAGGTGACCCACCGCGCAGGGTGTACCTGTATAGTCAATAAAGTATGGAATTCGGTATGCGTGGCTTGTATTCACCGGAAAATTTTTGCCACGTGCATACGTTTCTAACGTGGTGAGCAGATCAGCCCTGCGGGAAAGACTTCCTTCATCAAATTCGGGATGGGCGGTGGAACGCAGCAGCGCAACGACATGCAGCAAATGCGCTTCGATTCGTTCGGTATCGGAAACAAAAGAAGCAGATGCAGCAAATAAGGGGTTGTCTGTATTTACCTGACTCCACAGGCTATTCACGGTATTAAGGTGATCGATGAGCGGATTATTTTCTCCTGGTTTTATTTCGGTTTCGCCGACTGCAAATGCCATGGCGTGCAGGATGAATGCAAATAAAAGGGTAAATAATTTTTTCATGGTTGTGTGGTTTAAGGTTAATAGAATCTTGTTTTGGTACCAAATCAAGAAGCACTGGTTCGATTTCGCTACTGTGAAGTTAATTTTTTCCCGACGGCTTTATCCAGGTAAAGCGTTTCATAAATATTGATTACTTGGAATTCTGGTGAAGAATTGGGCGGGATTGGGGTAATGTTAAATGTTATTACAAAGTACCTTCAATCGTTGTCAGAAATTGTAATGTATTGTTGAGAGTTGAAAAATGAAAGATTCACGTCATTGAAATACGGCTTCAAGTGGTGCCGGAACGAAAAAAATTTTCCTGCCCTGCAGGTCATGGCGGCAATCATGTATCCCAAATAAAAAAGGAATGAACAAAGACTTCAAAAATCCGAACCAGTTTGTTTATCTTAGATTTTGAATTGTTGGTTATTTATATTTCAACTAATTTCGGGTTATGGACCAAGTAATATCACGCATAACGATTGATCCTGAAATTTGTAACGGGAAACCTACCGTACGCGGAAAGCGGATCGCTGTAAAAACCATCATAGAATTTTTGGCCGCTGGCGATTCAGAGAAAGAAGTCTTGAGACAATTTCCCTCGTTGGAACCTGAAGACATTAGGGCAGCACTGGCTTTTGCAGCAAATATGATGGACCACCCTTTCACTATTAAATCGGTTGCCTAATGGCGCGATATCTGGTTGATGCCAATCTGCCTTATTACTTTTCACTTTGGCGCACGGATGAGTATATTCATCAATACGATTTAGGCGACAGATGGACAGACAGAATGATTTGGGATTATGCAAAAGATAAGAATTTGACGATCATTACGAAGGATACTGACTTTTACAATTTGATTCTGATCTCGGAGCCACCACCCAAAGTAATACATATTAAGCTCGGCAACCTTCGTACCCGCGATCTTTTTCACCGCCTCAACGCAATTTGGGAGATCGTGTTAAATTATAGTGACGATTCGAAATTGGTGCTTGTATTTGCTGATAGAATTGAATTTATGACCTAGAAAAACAAGCTGTGAGTTAAGTCTCATCAGTGGGAAAATTACCAATGCCAATTTGTAAGATAGATTCTCTGGGTTTGAATGTATCCCATTTACAATACCCCCTCCAAATCCCCCCATTTCCATACCTTTGCGCCTTCAAAAAAAGCATTCCCCATGGCGTATAATTTCCGCGAAATAGAAGAAAAATGGCGCAAGCGCTGGATCGAAAACCAGACGAACCGTGTGGAGGAAGACCCGAAAAAGGAAAAGTTCTACGTGCTCGACATGTTTCCCTATCCTTCCGGAGCCGGCTTGCACGTCGGACACCCGCTGGGTTACATCGCATCCGATGTGATGGCGCGCTACAAAAAACACCTGGGATACAACGTATTACACCCGATGGGTTTTGATTCCTTCGGCCTTCCCGCCGAGCAGTACGCCATTCAGACCGGTCAGCACCCGGCCATCACCACCGAACAGAACATTGCCCGGTATCGGGAACAGCTGGACCGTATCGGATTCAATTACGACTGGAGCCGCGAAGTGCGCACCAGCGAACCTTCATACTACCGCTGGACGCAGTGGATTTTCAAACAGCTCTATAACAGTTGGTACAACAAAGCCACCGACCGCGCTGAGTCAATTGAAACGCTTACCTCCGCTTTCGCGAAAAATGGTACCTACGCAGCCGACGCCGCCATCGACCGGGAGTGGTACAAGTCGCTCGATATTTCAGATATGCCTTTCGGCGAATATTTCTCCGGAGAGTTCACCGCCACCGATTGGGAAGTGCTCAAGCCGGCGCAGCGCGAACGTATCCTTTCGTTTTACCGCCTGGCTTACCTATCGGATACCTGGGTGAACTGGTGCGAAGCCCTCGGCACAGTGCTCGCCAACGACGAAGTGAAAGATGGCCTGAGCGAACGCGGAGGACATCCTGTGGAGCAGCGTCTGATGAAACA
>JBBSDD010000196.1:0-5698 GCA_038249755.1 Flavobacteriales bacterium
AATGCCCTCGCCAAGCTCAGCAGGCAGGTTAGGGCTGGGAAATACGATCTCCTTATAAATTTACAGCGCTTTGCTTCTTCCGGATTGTTGACCACTTCCTCCAAAGCAAAAATGAAAATCGGATTCAGCAAAAATCCATTTTCTTTCGCTTACACGCACAAGTTTCCGCATATTATCGACCAGGAGATGCATGAAATCAACCGCAACCTGAGTCTGATTGAACATCTTACCGACCCTGGTTTTCAAAAGCCTGTGCTCTACCCCACTGCCGATGATTACGCAAAGGTGGAACAATACAAACTGGGAATTTATATCTGCATTGCTCCCGCCTCGGTATGGTTTACCAAACAATTTCCCGCTTCGAAATGGGTGGAATTTATCGACTTGTGTAAATCGGACTGGCGCGTATATCTGATGGGAGCCCCATCTGATCTGGAACTATGTTCTGCCATCAAGGAAAAAACCATTCAGGGAAATGTGCACATTCTCGCCGGGGAACTTAATTACCTGCAATCGGCTGCCCTGATGGAAAATGCCCGGATGAATTATGCCAATGATTCAGCGCCCTTGCACATGGCCTCAGCAGTAAATGCTCCGGTGACGGCCGTTTACTGTAGCACAATCCCGGAATTCGGTTTTGGACCCGTGAGCGACGGTGCACGCGTGATACAAACGGAAGAACCACTGACCTGTCGACCTTGTGGCATTCACGGTAAAAAAGCTTGTCCAGAGGGCCATTTTAAATGCGCATTCACTATTGATGTAACTAAAATGTTGTGAATATACCCGTTGTCTCTTTCGCCGATGCTCCGCAAAAACTTCATGAAGGATCCTTGCTCATAGCCCTTCTCGACGGAAGTTACGCCATTATAGGCGATGCCAGAAACGAAAACACCATGGAAAGCCTGCGGCAAATAAAATCGCGGGGACCCGAAAAAGGATTCACCATTCTAATAGACAGCGATGCGCGATTAAACCGCTACGTAAAAGAAATACCGCCATTGGCCTGGGACATTATCGATTCAAGTGATGACCCGATTATACTCGTTTTGCCGGAAGGCCAAAACCTGGCAGCAAATGCACTCGCATCTGATCGAAGTGTGGCCATTCGTATGGTGAAATCTGCCGAGGCGCGCAAGCTGGTGCAAATAACCAATGGCCCGGTGGCTTGTACCGCACTTCCCGATGCCACGGGCCATCCGGCCAGTGATATAGATTTGGTCTCTCCGGGTATTTTGGAAAAGGTCGATTATCTGTTAACTTTGCCGACCGTAAAAATCCCGGGTAGCCCGAAAAAAATACCCATCATCGCATTGGGTATGGCGGGTGAAATCAGAATAATCAGACAATAAAAAAGAATTTCCAATAAACATGTTGCTTAAAGACCACTCCCCTGTGCTGGATCATCCGGTGTTTCGGTTGCTGCGCGAAGTGGTAAAAAAGCAGGGTGTGGAGGCTTACGCCGTCGGAGGTTTTGTGCGTGACACCCTGCTCGGCAGAGAAGTGAAGGACATTGATGTGGTGGTAAACGGCGATGGAATTCTTTTGGCGAAAGCCGTGGCAGCGGAAGTCGGGAATGTGCAGGTAAAAGTTTTTAAAACATACGGTACTGCGATGCTTCGATATGGAGACTGGGAGCTCGAATTTGTCGGTGCACGAAAGGAAAGTTACAGCAGCGATTCGCGCAAACCATCCGTGGAGGCGGGAAGTATCGGGGATGATCAGATGCGAAGAGATTTTACCATCAATGCCCTGGCCATTGGCTTGAGCCCAACCAATTACGGCTTGTTACTCGATCCCTTTGAAGGAATCAGCGACCTGAAAAAGAAAATCATACGCACGCCTGCAGATCCGCACGTCACCTTCAGTGATGATCCGCTGCGAATGATGCGTGCCATCCGGTTTGCAACCCAACTCGAATTTAAAATCGAGCCCGCTGCCATTGAGGCAATCAAAGAAATGTGCGGACGAATTGAGATCGTTAGTGCTGAGCGCATCACAACAGAACTCAACAAAATTATACTTTCCCGAAAACCTTCAATTGGTTTTAAACTGCTTTTTGACACGGGTTTGCTACACCTTTTTTTTTCCGGAGATGACTGACTTGCAGGGGGTGGATGAAAGATCGGGACAGCGGCACAAAGACAATTTTTACCACACCCTCGAGGTGCTCGACAATGTGGCTGTGCAATCCGATGATTTATGGTTGAGATGGGCTGCTATACTACACGATATTGCGAAGCCTGTAACCAAGAAGTTTGTACCTCAACTGGGTTGGACCTTTCACGGACATGAAGACAGAGGTGCACGCATGGTACCCGACATTTTTAAGAGGCTCAAACTTCCGCTTGACGCAAAAATGAAATTCGTGCAAAAGCTGGTCGCACTGCATCTCAGGCCGATCGCATTGACCCGCGAAGAAGCAACCGATTCGGCTATCCGACGACTGCTTTTCGACGCCGGAGACGATATTGACGCCCTGATGATACTTTGTAAAAGTGATATCACTTCTAAGAATGAAGCCAAGGTGAAACGCTATCTTGAAAATTATGAAAAGGTAAAGTTGAAACTCATTGAGGTAGAACAAAAAGACCATGTGCGAAACTGGCAACCACCTGTAAGCGGAGAACTTATTATGGAAACCTTTGGGATAAAACCATCAAGGGAAGTGGGCATCATCAAAAACAAGATCAAAGAAGCCATGCTCGAAGGAGAAATCCAAAATAATTTTGCGGAAGCCCATGCCTACATGCTTGCAGAAGGCAAAAATCTCGGCCTGAGAGAAGTAAACAGCTAGAATATTCTGGCTATTCCACCACCTTCACTCCACGCCAAAATGCTACATAGTCTTTGATGGCTTTGGCAGCCGGTTTGGCATCGGGATAATACCAGGCCGCGTCTTTGTTTTCCTGCCCGTCTACCACTACATGATAATAAGAAGCAGTGCCCTTCCAGGGACAGGTGCTATGGGTATCACTGTCGTTAAAATGTTCCTTTCGGATTGATTGTGGAGGAAAATAATGGTTGCCCTCAATATTGATAGTTTCCGTGCTTTCAGCAAGAACGACTTCTTTCCAGATTGCTTTCATGTTTTGGTTTTTATGGCAAGTGTGTTTACATAATAATGCTTACAGTCGTGAAAATGTTCGGCAACTTGAAAACCTGTCCGGGTAAAAAGGGATTCGATTTGGTCCATGGTATATTTCCGGCTTATCTCGGTATGAATGACTTCACCGCGTTTGAAATGAAAGGTTTTGTTCAGCGCCCCCACGTAGACATCATGGTCCTTTTTGCTCACCAAATAGCTTTTTGCCAACCCCGATTCGGGATCATAGAGCGGGTAATGCCCGAAGTTGTCGAGTTCAAAATGACCACCCAATTCTTTATTGATGCGCGCCAGAATATTGAGATTGAAGGCACGTGTGATGCCCTTCTCATCATTGTACGCTCTTAGAATTGTTGCAGGATCTTTTTGAAGATCAAATCCGATGAGGACCTTATCGTCATAATTCAGTTTGCTGTAAAGTGAATTCAGGAACAACAAAGTTCTGTCTTCCATAAAATTGCCAACACTGGAACCAAGAAAAAGAACCAACTTGGGTCGTTTTGAGTTTTTGTTGATTTTCTCCAGGGCTTCAAAATATTCGGCATTCTCGGGTTTTACCAACAGATCGGGAAACTGCTTTTTCAAATCTATCTTCAAGCCCTTAAGTACGGCATCAGAAATATCGATAGGAATGTAATGAAAGTCACCCCCGGCTTCGAGCAATCGTTCGATCAGGATTTTGGTTTTATATCCGTCACCCGCACCAAATTCCACCAGTTCGAATCCACCATGATGGAGGTTGAGTGCCTTGAGAATATCTTTTCCTCTGGTAGAGAAAATTTCGTGTTCGCAATCGGTGAGATAATATTCGGGCATGTGCATTATCGCCTGAAAAATCTTGTCGCCAGTATCGTCGTAAAAGTAGCGTGAGGATAATGATTTACGCGGCGCTGAAAGACCGGAATCCACATTGTCTATAAAGTCCATGATTATTTTGCCAGTCTGATACCTGAAAATTGCCACTGAAGGTGGGGGTGAAAAAAATTGCGGTATGTCATTCGGCTGTGTCCCGGGGCCGTGGCCTTTGATGCACCGCGCAATACCATTTGATTGATCATAAATTTCCCATTGTACTCACCAATTGCACCCGGCGCTGTTTTAAATCCCGGATAAGGCAGATAAGCGCTGTTTGTCCATTCCCAACATTGGCCCCAATGAAAATGTTTGGCGGAAGCTTCCCATTCAAATTCTGTGGGAAGTCTGCACCCTGCCCAATGAGCAAAAGCTGATGCCTCGTAAAAACTTACGTGCAGGATGGGTTGGGATGGGTTGACCTCCTGAAGGCCTGCCATGGTATACCGATGCCATTTCTCATCGATTTTGTGCATATAAAGCGGGGCTATTATCTGATTGTTTTTTACCCAATCCCAGCCCTCGGCATGCCAGTGACTAAAATCCCGGTAACCTCCATCCTCTATAAATTGAATGAAGTGAGCAGAAGAAACCAATTCATATTGGATGCTGTAACCCTGGAGAAACACCTTGTGTCTGCCATGTTCATTATCAAAACTGAATCCACCGCCAGCATTGCCAATATTGTAAATGCCTTCTGCTATATCGATCCAGAACGTTTTATCAACTGGGGCCAATAAGTCTATCGTTTCGCTCTGATTATAAACCGGAAAGAGCGGATTGTGTCCCAAAATATATTTGATATCCGAGTATAGCAATTCCTGATGTTGTTCTTCGTGTTGTAAACCAAGTGCGAGAAGTGCGCTGAGTTCATCGCTCATCAAGTTATTTTTTAGGAATCCGGACATTGCCTCATCCACATGCTTGCGGTAATCAAAAACATCGCGAATGCCGGGCCGGCTTAAGTTGCCCCGATCGGTTCGCATAACGCGCTTTCCAACAGTCTCATAATAGCTGTTGAAAATGTAATTGTATTGATCATTGAAAACTTGATATCCAGGCGAGAACGGTATAAGAATGAACGTTTCAAAAAACCATGTGGTATGAGCAAGATGCCATTTCGGAGGGGAAACATCAACAATTGGCTGTACCACGAAGTCCTCAGTTTCTAAATAGGAACAAATATCAAGTGAGCGCTGTCGAATCTTGATGTAATCATCCACACCGGGATGTTTAGATGCACTTGGTAATGTTTGGGAAATTAGGGCTTCATTCTGCATATCCAGGGTTTAACTCCGAAGATAAAGAAAATGTTGTGCCGAAAAGGGCGCTCAGGGCCGTATAAAAACTTTTTCTGTGTGTTGATCCAGCCCGCCGCGAATCACGACGGTATAAAATCCGGAAGGAATGTGACGATCAATTCTGAAACTGTTACCACCATAAAATGATCCCGAAAAATGCGGCCTGCCCATCAAATCATACACATTGACTGCATAATACAAATCTTTTTTCAGGGCTTCGCAGTACCATGTCTCACCGATGGAGTAGGGATTTGCAAAAAAACAATTAATTCCTGAAAAGGACGAACCATCGAGATTGCCTATATAGGTCCTCGAATAATAGTGCATAAGTTTGGATAGCACTTCCCATTCCTGAATCTCAGCGTTCCATTGACTGTGTAAAACATTGCCCAGATTTCCATCCGTGTCATATATGGCAGCCTGAGCACCCCCCCCATTA
>JBBSDD010000197.1:0-5691 GCA_038249755.1 Flavobacteriales bacterium
GCTTGGCCTTGAAGGCGCAAATTCACGCTCATTTATAAAAAAGCGGGATGAGGAAGAACATTGTAAAATCTTCTTTTCAAAACATTCCTTTATCATCATCCACATCTTCTAATATATTTTCACAAAAATAAAAAACTTCATGGCTTATCTTCCATGATGTCATTAGAAAACATTTGTTTGTGCACGCAGAAATTCTTCATCCTTGGATCTCATAGCTATTGGGAACACCTATAACTGGGCGCATTCGACAGATTCAAATATGTATAACAGTGTTTCCTTGAAAGGAAAAAACTGAACCTTTCTCATGCCATGTAAATTCTATATCTACCCATAAAAAATCAGAGTTGAATAACATATTTGCTCAACTTCTCCTTTCCTTCCAAATTGAGTTTTTTGCGTAAGCGATACCTGGCAATACGTAAGCTGTCAGGTGAGATGCCGAGCATGGCAGCGATGTCTTTGGAGGGAAGATTGAGTTTGAGCAGGCAGCACAACCTGATTTCCGCTGGACTCAGATCAGGAGCACGTTCCATCAGTTTCCTGTAAAAATCTTCGTGTACTTTTTCAAAAAGCTCCTGAAAACTCTCCCAATTTTTGTCGACGCGTAGGTGACCATCGATGGTTTTCTGTAGGGCTTTCAGGTTTTTTTCACCGGCGCCTTTGCTGATCTGATCCCGGAGTTCGTGAAGCAACTTGTTGTTTCGAATGATTTTGATCGTGTGCGAAGTGAGCTCGTTTGACCGGAGTTCGAGTTGGTCGTTGAGATAAATTTCGCGCAGGCGTTTGTTCTCCAATTCCGTACGGAGTTTTGATTCCTTGAGCTCAGCATTTTTTAGTTTTTGCTGGTTCAGGTCTTCCTGGGTTTGATAGATGGCTTCACGCTGCTGGAAGATGAGCTTGCTGCTGCGCATTTTTTGCCGCTGAAGGCGAAAAAGCCAGATGGCGATAGTGAGCAGCAGAATAAACGCAATTCCAAATGTGTATTGAAAAGCTTTGCTCAAAGCCTGTTCTTTTTCAAGAAATTCGATTTCACTGTTTTTTAGCTGGAGCTGGTTTTCTTTTTTTTCCGTTTCATAGATCACCTTGCTTTTGGCGATTTGTTTGGCCACTTCCAGCCCAAAAAGGGTATCGAAACTGATGTATGCGAGTTCGTTGTAGTAAAACGCTGAATCATACCTTGCCTGCTCGGCATAGGTTTTGGCCATATCGCGCAGGGCGCTTTTTTCGAGATAGGGATTCTGGTTTTCACGCGCGATGGCCAGTGCCTTTTGTGTATATGCAAGCCCTTCATCATAATCCCCCGATTTGCGGTATGAGTCGCCAAGGTTGTTGTAGACATTGGCCAGTCGATAGGTATCACCCGATCCATCAAGATGGGTGCGGGCTTTTTCGAAATATGTTCGCGCTTCCGCAAAACGGCCCAGGTCCTCATGAATACTACCAATATTTTCATAGATAGCGGCTATGCCGCTGGCATCCTTGCCGGCTATAAAAATATTCAGCGCCCGTTGCTGATAATCAAGTGCCACTTCATATCGACCGGTTTTTTCGTGGTAATGTCCGAGGCGACCAAATACATCGGCCATACCGATGCTATCACCGATACCGTTGTAATCTTCCAGCGCTTCCTTCAAGTGTGCAAGCGAGGCTTCCGAATCACTGGAGTAGTGAAATGCGGTGCCGAGATGGGCTTTTATTTTCGCCTGCCAGGCAGGATTATTTTGCGTGTCAATGAGGCGTTCGGCGTAGAGAAATTGTTCCAGCGCCTGCTCAAAAGAACCACCTTCAAAAAAATACCTACCGAGTAGAAAGTGCGACTGCGCCGCGAGCAGTGTGTCATGATCTGTTTCTGCGGCGCGAAGCAACTCGCGCGCCAGCACAAAAGTAGAATCACTGTGGGCTGGAAGATTGGCTACCTGCGAAATATCCTGTGCGCCAACACCAAGCGAAAAAAAGAAAAGTCCTGTGAAGAATGCTTGTTTTAACACAGCCCGAAAGTGCAACTCCTGTGTTAATTGAATTTGAAGGGAGGGTTAATAAAGTTGGGTTTGAAAATTATTTTACGGTTCCTATTTCGTAATTCTATCTTTGGATCAAATCAGAAAAATCCCCCATGGTCGCTCGCTTGTTTTCCTCCATTATCCTTCTCATGGTTTTGATATTTTCTCAAATAGGTATGGCCCAGGAAACTTCTGATTCCATAAGCGTGATCAATCCAGCACGCGGCCGATTTGAGTACAAGAATGCGACCATCGATCTTAAAGAGTTATTGCATTTGACCCAAAAAAATCCAGAAGCATACAACCAAATCAACAGAGCCATCAAACAAAGAAATGGTGGAATCATAACGGGTGCAATTGGAGGTGGATTGATCGGCTTTACACTTGGATCTGCTGTGGGTTCCGGTGAGCCAATGTGGTGGCTTGCGGGTATTGGTGCGGGCTTTTTTGGGATAGCATCGGTACTGTCCAGTGAATCGAATAAAAAAGTTTATCGAGGTGTGGCAATCTACAACGCGGGTCTACATGATCAAAAAACGCCCAGAAAGAGTCCTTTAATACTGGGAATGACCAGCACAGGTTTGGGTATTTTCTGGGGGTTTTGATCACTTACATCCGATCACGCTCCAATAGCCGGACCGATTCATATTGGCGCATAAATCCCTTACCTTTGCACCATGCTTCAATTCAGGAAGGTGGCCTTTTATACCCTTGGCTGCAAACTCAATTTTTCGGAAACGAGTACCATCGCGCGGCAAATGACCGATGCGGGTTATGCGCGTGTAAAATTTGAAGACGATCCGGATGTATTCCTGATCAATACCTGCTCTGTAACCGATAATGCCGACAAAAAATGCCGCGCCATTGTGCGCAAGGCACTCCGCGTGAATCCAGATGCCGTGGTAATCGTAATCGGCTGTTACGCCCAACTCAAACCGCAGGAAATCGCCGGTTTCCCCGGTGTGAATCTCGTGCTCGGCGCCGAAGAAAAATTCAATGTGGTGGAATACCTGGAAAGTGCTTCCATCAAAGAAAAAAGCCAGACAGCAGCCCGCGAAATAAAACACACCAAAACATTTGTACCCGGATTTTCGTCCGGCGACCGCACCCGCACCTTTTTGAAAGTGCAGGATGGATGTAATTATTTCTGTGCCTTTTGCACCATTCCCCTCGCACGCGGAAGATCCCGAAGTGGCACCATCGCGCAAACGTTGGAAGTGGCCAGAGAAGCGGCTGCAGCTGGCGCCAAAGAAGTTGTTCTGACCGGAGTCAACATCGGCGATTTTGGGCACGGCACAGATGAAACCCTGCTTGAACTCATCAGGGAACTTGATGGCGTCGAAGGCATCGAACGGTTTCGCATTTCGAGCATCGAGCCAAATTTGCTCACCAATGAGATCATAGATTTTGTGGCGCAAAGCCAAAAATTCGTTCCACATTTTCACATACCGCTGCAATCCGGATCGGATGGCATTCTCACCGCCATGCGTCGCCGCTATCGGACCGATTTGTACGCTGAGCGTGTCCGCCATATCAAATCCCTCATGCCCGATGCCTGTATCGGCGTGGACGTGATCGTAGGATTTCCCGGCGAAACGGAAGAAGCTTTTCTGGAGACTTTTGAATTTCTCCGCGACCTGCCTATCTCCTATCTCCACGTGTTCACCTATTCCGAAAGGCCCAATACCACCGCCTTGCGTATTGCCGAAGTGGTGCCGATGGAGATCAGACATGCCCGCAGCAAACAATTGCGGCTGCTTTCGCATAAAAAGAATCAGGCTTTCTATCAGGAACAACTCGGCAAAACGCACAAAGTGCTTTTCGAAGCCGAGGAAAATGAAGGTTATACGTTCGGATTTACCGAAAACTATGTGAAAGTGAAATTGCCTTATGATGAAACGATCGTCAACAAAGTCGTGAAAATATCACTTTCCAACATTGACCGTGACGGCATTGCCATTGCTGAATTACAAAATGAAACGGTGTATGTATAAGGACTTATTGCAACCACTTATCGATATTTCACGTGAAGTGGGGCAATTTTTGAAAAAAGAAAGATCGACCATTACTGCCAGCGAAATAGAATTCAAAAGCAGTGCGCGCGATCTCGTATCACGCGCCGACAAGGAAGCCGAACAACGATTTGTGGCCTTTCTGGAAAAACTGCTGCCCGAAGCGGGATTCATCGCAGAAGAAGACACGCGGACCCACCGGGGCGACCGCTACAATTGGGTGATCGATCCGCTCGACGGTACCACGAATTACCTCCATGGTATATACGCCTGGTGCACCAGCGTAGCGCTCATGGATGGAGATGAGATTGTACTCGGCGTTATTTATGACCCAGAGCACGATGAACTTTTCAGCGCCAGCAAAGGTGGCGGGGCTTTCCTGAATGGAAAATCCATTTTCGTGACAGGGCAGTCGAAACTAGCCGAATCATTTATGGCCACCGGATTTCCTTATGACAACCGGGGGAAGCAGAAAGTATATCTCGACATTTTAGGTCGTGTAAATACCAAAACCCGCGGCATCCGTCGTTTGGGTTCAGCGGCGCTCGACCTGGCCTATGTGGCGTGTGGAAGATTTGACGGATTTTACGAATACGGTCTCAATCCATGGGATATGGCAGCTGGCGCCCTGTTGGTGACCGAAGCCGGCGGGAAAATCACAAACTTTTCTGGTAACGATGATTACCTTTTTGGCCCGACCATGCTCTGCAGCAATGGGATACTTCAGAAAGATTTCCTGGAATTGATGGAAGGCTGGGAATAAAGCTTCTTTTCACTTGACTACATCCTCTTGCGAATACCTCAACGACAGTTTTTAGAACGGACGTGGCATAGAATGCCTTCCACGGTAAAGCCGGAAATGGACCATTGTTTCGGAGCTTTCATTGCTGAATCAGGAAATGATCCGCCCAGGAATTACCGAATTCTTTCGATGATTGGGATAAAGATAATGAGCGCTTTATCCAAATCCGTCCACCGGCTATCTGTATTTATCGGAATTAATTCGAAGACTTGTAAATGCGCAATATTTTTCCATCCGGTTGGTCGGTGAGAACATATACTGAACCATCCGGTGCTTGTCTTACATTTCGGATTCGCTGATCGAAATCCAACCGGCTCACTTCAGTGGCTTCACTTCCATTAACTTCCACTACGACTATTCCTTTTGCCGAAAGGCCACCAATAAGCAGGTGATTGGTCCACTCGGGAAACATCGTCCCCGTGTAAAAAACTGTTCCGGACGGGGAGATTACGGGTGTCCAATGAATGATCGCATCCTTAAATTGAGGTTGAGTAGGCGGATCGGGAATAGGTTCGCCGCTGTACTGCGATCCCCATGAAACAGTGGGCCATCCATAATTTTCACCGGCGATCACTTCGTTGAGTTCATCTCCACCCTGAGGCCCCATCTCCACGACCCAGAACGTACCACTGCGGGGATCGATGGCTGCACTTTGAACATTACGATGACCGTATGACCAAATCTCAGGTCGCGCAGTTGCGTCGTTTGCGAAAGGATTGTCTGGCGGTACTGAGCCGTCGTGAAATAATCGGACTATGGTACCCTGATGATTGGACTTATTTTGTGCTTCTTCCGGCTCATTCCGTTCGCCCAAAGTGACATACAGATATTCTCCGGAGAAGACAATCCGACCACCGAAATGGGTTGTGTTTGACAC
>JBBSDD010000198.1:0-5676 GCA_038249755.1 Flavobacteriales bacterium
CTTACGCGACCAATTCTGCACCTGTTTTTCGCGATAAAATGCCGAGTCTATCCGATCGAATTCTTCGAAATAAATCAATTCAACTGGTAAGCGATTTCTTGTATGATTTGCTCCTTCTCCAGCAATATGTTGTTGCACTCTCAGATCAAGATTATTGGTACTTCCGGTGTAGTAGGTGCCATCACAACATTGCAGTATGAGCATCCAGCCTTTCATGGTGATGAAAATATGAAAATTAGCGGAATTAAAAACCGGACGCTCGCGTCCTCGACACTTCTCAACTTCGCTCGAAGGTCACCGCTCGGTCACCGAGGAGCGCACAATTCTATAGAGAATATTGCTATCGATGCAGATCCAAAGGCATCCGACTAGAGCCGGCAATATCCAAGCAAAGACGAACTAATCTATTCTAATTGAAGGAACCCCGCCAGTACAGTAACCTAGTTTTCCGAGCGAGTCAGAACCCCGTGCCCGAGTGAGTCATATCCCAGTGTCCGAGCGAGTCAGAACCCGGTGTCCGAGCGGAGCCGAGGACCCGGTAGCCGAGCGGAGCCGAGGCTACATGTTTCGTCTATACTGCCCCCCAACTTCAAAAAGCGCTTCTGTAATCTGACCAAGCGAACAAACCTTGGTCGCTTCCATCAACGCTTCAAAAACATTTTCGTTGCGCAGAGCTATTTCCTGAATTTTTACAAGAGCAGTTGCCGCGGTGGATTCCGTGCGCTTGTGCAGTTCATTTCGGGTTTCGATCTGATCTTCTTTTTCTTCGGTGGTGGCGCGGATTACTTCACCGGGCGTGACGGTAGGCGAGCCCTTTTTGCTCAGGAAAGTATTCACGCCGATGAGCGGTAGCTCTCCGGAATGTTTCTGCATTTCGTAATACATACTCTCTTCCTGTATCTGACTGCGCTGGTACATCGTTTCCATGGCCCCGAGCACGCCTCCCCTTTCGGTAATGCGGTCAAATTCGGCGAGCACAGCGTCCTCCACAAGGTCGGTGAGCTCTTCGATGATGAATGCACCCTGAATCGGATTCTCGTTTTTGGTAAGTCCCAACTCTTTGTTGATGATCATCTGGATGGCGATGGCCCGGCGAACTGAATCTTCGGTCGGAGTGGTGATCGCTTCATCATAAGCGTTGGTGTGCAGGGAATTGCAATTGTCGTATATCGCGTAAAGGGCCTGAAGTGTGGTGCGGATATCATTAAAATCGATTTCCTGCGCGTGGAGCGAACGTCCCGATGTCTGGATATGGTATTTCAGCATCTGTGCACGCGGATTGGCCCCGTACTTTTGTTTCATGGCTTTCGCCCAAATGCGACGGGCCACACGGCCTATTACCGCGTATTCCGGATCAATCCCATTTGAGAAAAAGAAGGAAAGGTTCGGCCCAAAAGCATTGATGTCCATTCCGCGACTGAGATAATATTCCACGTAAGTGAAACCATTGGAAAGCGTAAAGGCCAATTGGGTAATCGGATTGGCACCGGCTTCTGCAATATGGTATCCCGAAATGGACACGCTGTAAAAATTGCGCACCTGCTGATCGATGAAATACTGTTGCACATCACCCATGAGGCGCAAGGCGAACTCTGTACTGAATATGCAGGTATTCTGCGCCTGGTCTTCTTTCAGGATATCCGCCTGAACCGTACCCCGCACGACAGAAAGGGTGCGGGCTTTGATTTTTTCATACACATCAGCCGGCAGCACTTCATCGCCGGTGACACCAAGCAACATCAGTCCGAGACCGTTGTTGGTTTCGGGAAGTTCGCCGCGGTAGATCGGGCGATCTGAGCCGAGATCGGCGTATTTCTTTTTGATTTTTGCTTCGATATCTTTTTCCAATTCGTGCTCCTTGATGTATAGCTCGCATTGCTGATCGATGGCGGCATTCATGAAAAATCCGAGCAACATGGGCGCCGGACCATTGATCGTCATACTCACAGAAGTGGTGGGAGCACATAGGTTAAATCCGGAATAGAGCTTTTTCGCATCGTCGAGACAACAAATACTCACCCCGCTGTTGCCGATTTTCCCATAAATATCTGGACGGTGATCGGGATCGTGGCCATAAAGCGTCACCGAATCAAATGCGGTGCTGAGCCTTGCAGCGGGCATACCAACGCTCACATAGTGAAAACGGCGGTTGGTGCGTTCCGGGCCACCTTCCCCGGCAAACATTCGCGTGGGATCTTCGCCAACACGTTTGAAAGGATAAATCCCGGCGGTGTAAGGAAATTCTCCCGGCACATTTTCCTGTAAGGTCCAGCGCAATACATCGCCCCAGCTTCGGTAGCGGGGCATGGCAATTTTTGGAATCTGCAGGTGCGAAAGCGACTCGGTATGCGTGGCGACTTTGATTTCCTTGTCGCGCACCTTGAAAATGTACTCAGGATCTTTGTACCGTTGTTTCAGCGATTCCCACTGGGCAATCACATCCCAATTGCGCGGATCAAGGTCTTTTTTGATTTCTTCAAACTGATTGTCGAGGGTGCGCACCACTTCTTCCGCGTCATCGGCTATATGTTCGCCGGCAAGTTTGTCTGGACCACCAAACACTTTGATGCTTTGATAAAGTCCGTAAAGTTTGTCGGCGATTTCTGCTTGCTGGGCTTCCCACTTATCGTAAGCACGGTTGTTTTCCGAAATTTCTGAAAGGTAACGCGTGCGGTGCGGGGGGATCACATATATTTTCTCTGACATTTCGCTCGACACACCAAAGCTGGTATTCAGGTCGACGCCGGTTTTCTTCACCAGGGTCTGCATGATTTTCCTGTAAAGGCTATTCATGCCCGGATCGTTGAATTGAGATGCAATGGTTCCAATTACCGGAAGGTCTTCATCCTTGGCATCCCAGAGCTGGTGGTTGCGGCGAAATTGCTTTTTGACATCGCGCACTGCGTCGAGGGCACCGCGTTTGTCAAATTTATTGATGGCAATGACGTCTGCAAAATCGAGCATATCGATTTTCTCGAGCTGTGTGGCCGCCCCGTATTCGGGAGTCATCACATAAAGTGAAATGTCGCTGTGGTCGAGTATCTCGGTATCACTTTGGCCGATTCCGGAAGTCTCGAGAATGATCATATCAAACTTCGCCGCCTTGAGAATGCTCACCGCATCAGCGACGTGTTTGCTCAGTGCCAGATTGCTCTGACGCGTGGCGAGCGAGCGCATGTAAACACGCGGATGTTTTACCGAATTCATGCGGATTCTGTCGCCGAGCAGGGCTCCTCCGGTTTTTCGTTTGGATGGATCGACTGAAATAATGCCTAGTGTTTTGTCTTCGAAATCGGTCAGAAACCGCCGGATGAGTTCATCGACCAGAGAAGATTTTCCGGCTCCACCTGTTCCGGTGATTCCGAGTACAGGTGTCTTTAATTTTTTGGCGGTATCGCGGACTTTTTGGAGTTCTTCGCGAATAGAATCCGGATAGTTCTCTGCTGCTGAGATCAGACGGGCTACAGCATGTACCTGGTGTTTCTCCAGTGCTTTTACTTCACCGTTCAGGTGATCGCCAATTGGGAAATCGGCCTGGCTTACCATGTCGTTTATCATACCCTGGAGACCCATTTTCCGGCCATCATCCGGATGGTAAAGCCGCGTGATTCCGTAGGCCTGTAGTTCTTGAATTTCTTCCGGAAGGATGGTTCCACCGCCGCCACCAAATATTTTGATGTGACCTGCACCGCGCTCTTTCAATAGGTCGTACATATACTTAAAGTACTCCGTATGTCCGCCCTGATAGGAGGTCATAGCAATGGCCTGCGCATCTTCCTGGATGGCGGTATCCACCACTTCTTCCACACTGCGGTCGTGACCGAGATGGATTACTTCGCATCCCGTACTTTGGATGATACGGCGCATGATGTTGATGGCAGCGTCGTGTCCGTCAAACAGAGAAGCTGCGGTGACAATGCGGATTTTATTTTTGGGTTTGTATGGGACGATGGTTTCCATATAGGTATCGAAGGTTGAGCAAACCGATTGAGCCGATCTGATTGCAAAAATACCCATTTAAGCCAACTCATTCATCTAAATGGCAAGGAAGCAAAAAATACAAATGAAAAATAGCTGAAAATCAGATCATCTGAAAGATGAAAAAGGCATAGACAAAGAATCGCACCAACCTGAAAAGGCCTAAGATGGCGAGCGACTTAAAAGAAAACTTGAGCATGCCTGCACCCATGCACATGGTGCTGAAAGGAAGTGGTAATAGAGCGGCCACAACAACAATGAATCCGCCCCAACTGCGAAGCATAGCGAAATGTTTTCCGAATTTGACATTCACATAATTGGATACACTTTTCCATCTCACCAACCTCAACCCGAGAAAATAAGACAGTAAACCCGCTAAATAACTCAACATAGCCAATAAACCGACCACCGCATACGGGGAAGAAAACTGCTCTGCCCACATGATAAACAGGTCTGGTGGCACCAATCCGAGAAGCGTCTCACTCACGAAGAAGGTTATGAGCACCAACTCCTTACTGACCAACAATGAAAATTCAGCAAAATAATAAGCGATACCTGGCGTATACAATTCGAACAAAAGCATGGCTACGACAATGCCAACCATGATGGCTGCAAACTTGGCAGATATCTGACCTAAAAATTTATAGAAACCTTTACGGAGATAAAAAAAATGGTAACGCTTAACTGAATTCCACATAAAATTGCCCTAGACAAAGATATACGCCGACGGACGCGTAAAGTTAATGAGAGAAGTCGAGGAATATGTGGTGAATGATTAATTTTTTTGTTAAAATTGGATCCTTATTGATCGCTCACACTTAACTTCTCATCATGAAAAATTTAAACAAGTTGGTCTTTACTTTCCTTGCACTCCATTGTTTGCAGGTCAATGCACAGAATAAGTATCCTGTGATTGTAATTCATGGAGGTGCCGGAGTTATAGAAAGAGGTATGCTTTCTGAAGTTGATGAAGCAGCCATTATTGAAGTCCTGCAATTGGCCCTTGATAGCGGTTATGCTGTTCTTGATCGTGGAGGGAGCGCGTTGAATGCGATTGAAAAATCGATCATTATTCTGGAAAATTCGCCTTATTTCAATGCTGGCCATGGCGCGGTAATGAATTATGATGGCCGACATGAACTCGACGCTTCTATCATGGATGGCTCTACTTTGGAAGCAGGTGCCGTGGCTGGTATTTCCACCGTAAAAAATCCAATTCTGGCAGCGAAAGCAGTGATGCTTAATTCACCTCATGTCTTGTTGTCAGGAAAAGGCGCCGAGATATTTGCCAAATCTGAGAATCTGGAACTCGTCGATAATTCTTATTTCACGACAGAGAAAATTAAAAAATCGTGGAGTGAAAGTAAACCTCAGCAGCTGAAAGGTGAAGGGTCCCCGGGCGCAAAAACTAAAAAATTCGGCACTGTCGGAGCAGTTGCCGTGGATCGCGAAGGCAACATTGCGGCTGGCACATCCACAGGGGGCATGATGAATAAAAAACACGGTCGCATCGGTGATAGTCCGCTGATTGGAGCGGGAACATATGCCGACAATTCCACTTGTGGGATTTCCTGCACGGGCCATGGTGAGTATTTTATTCGGGTTGGTGTGGCCAAAGAAATATCTGATCAAATGGCATTTGCCAATAAATCGCTCAGTGAGGCTGTGCAATTTACCCTTCACAAAAAGTTGACTGGA
>JBBSDD010000199.1:0-5666 GCA_038249755.1 Flavobacteriales bacterium
TTATGCCTTCAGGCCTTGTGGGTCTGTTGCTGGCGGTGATCCTTTCAGCGGCGATGTCAAGTACAGCAGGAGAATTAAATGCCCTGGGCAGCACCACTTCCGTTGATTTTTACAAACGGCTGATCAAACCAGAGGCGAGTGAATCGCATTACGTGGTAGCTTCAAAATGTTTAACTGCGTTATGGGGTGTCATTGCAGTCGGATTTGCCCTTTATGCCGATGTGTTTGAAAATCTAATAGAAGCGGTCAATATACTTGGAAGCATCTTCTACGGAACAATTCTCGGCATATTTCTCACCGCCTTTTTTCTGAAAAAGGTCCGCGGTTCGGCTGTTTTTTATGCCGCCCTCATTACCCAGGCCTGTGTGTTGATCACCTTTTTTAATTTCCGTGATGAAATATCCTACCTGTATTTCAATGTGATGGGTTGTGGGATGGTGATGTTTCTCGGATATGTATTCAATTTTAAAATCAGAAAAGCCTCATAAAGAGGCTTTTCTGATTAGATGTGCGAAGTACTTTTGATCTTAGAGGGTTTTGATCAACTCCGCATTCATGTCCTGATATGCTTTGTTATTTGCTTCTCTGGCCATCCCCATAGAACGCTCAGCCTGAGCTTTGGCATTTTTGCTATCTCCATTGGCTTGGTAAGCTTTGGCGAGTGTGTGGGTATTCCAAAATGTAGACTTCATGCCGACAGACTTCTGCGACCATTCAAGTGCTTGCTTCGGATCTTTTCCTGTAGACAGATAGTATGCAGAAGCTTCATTATAAAATGCAAACTGAGAATCGAATTCATCCAGTTTCTCTTTCATGTTTGCTTCCGCACGCTTATCAGTTTCCACAGTGATCGGAATCTGAAATTTCTGTTCACCCCAAGCCAATACCAAAACGGCTGTGGTATTGGTCATATCCTCGATACTTAATCTCATGCGTTCGACGAATTCAGGTGATTTTTCCAATCGCGCTTTAACTGCAGCCACTTCGGTGGTTTTGTCATATTTAGACGCATTGGCATTTACATCACGACTGAGCATCACGGTGATAGCTCCCTCATTCGGAATTGCCAACATGGCATAGGCTCCTGCCGGAACGTTGGTACCTCCAAAATTAACGGCATCATCAAAAGTAATTTTGGTCGACGAATTGGCACCCATGCGCCACACTTCGCCGAAAGGCAACAATTTTCCAAAAATCTCACGTTTATTGATCGCTGGCCGGCTGTATTCAATCTCAATATTGGTAAGGCCAACCGTTTGAGACACCTTCGCGCGGGGACTCGGCTGAGGAAAACTTTGGGCGGATACAACAGAAATACCCAGGGCCATCATGGCAGTAAGCAAATGATTCTTCATATGATTTGGTTTAAATAATTAAGCAGCTTTGAGTTGGGCGATTTTTGACTTATTGAATTTTTTCTGAGCGTAGTTCAGTGTTATTTTGAACTCCTTGATCGTGCTTTGAGAAGGGAGATCAAACATCAGATCGGTCATAATCACCTCGCAAATCGAGCGAAGGCCTCGTGCTCCAAGCTTGTAAGTCATGGCTTTTTCCACAATAAAGTCAAGTACATCTTTTTCAAAAGTGAGCTTTACACCATCCATTTCAAAAAGCTTGACATACTGCTTGATGAGGGCATTTTTTGGCTCGGTAATAATACGTCGCAGCGTTTCGCGGTCGAGTGGTTCGAGGTGACTGAGCACCGGGAACCGACCTATGAGTTCGGGGATAAGACCAAAACTTCTGAGATCATTTGGCGCCACATATTGTAAAATATGTTCGGGATCAAAATTGCCCGAATCTTTAGCCGTACTGTAACCAATAGTCGAAGATTTCACCCTTCGTTCAATGATTCGGTTGATGCCGTCAAAGGCTCCACCACAAACAAAAAGAATATTTCTGGTATTGATCTGAATAAGCTTTTGTTCCGGATGTTTACGACCGCCATGCGGCGGCACATTTACTTCCGACCCTTCAAGCAGTTTCAACAAAGCCTGTTGAACACCTTCTCCGCTTACGTCTCTGGTGATGCTTGCATTGTCGCTTTTGCGGGCTATCTTGTCTATTTCATCAATAAATACAATCCCCCGTTCAGCGAGTGAAACATCGTAATCGGCAGCCTGCAAAAGTCTGGAGAGAATACTTTCAACATCCTCACCCACATAACCTGCCTCGGTGAGGATGGTAGCATCGGCGATACAAAACGGCACATTCAACATCCGCGCGATGGTTTTCGCCAAAAGCGTTTTGCCCGTTCCAGTTTCTCCCACGAGAACGATATTGGATTTTTCTATCTCCACTGCATCGTCCGACTTATCAACTTGTTGCAAAAGTCGTTTGTAATGGTTGTACACTGCTACACTCAGAACGCGCTTGGCCTGGTCCTGACCAATCACGTAATTGTCAAGATATGACTTAATTTCTTCTGGCTTCTGGAGAACGAGACTCGCCTGAAGTTGTTTATTCGCCTTTTGGGCAATTTCCTCTTTAATAATGCTCTGAGCCTGTATAATGCAATTGTCACAAATATGGCCTGAAATACCTGCTATAAGCACATTTACTTCACTTTTTCCGCGACCACAAAAGGAGCATTTAATCTCTTTTTTATCTGTATTTGCCATTTGTGTTGTATTTAATTAAAATTCGGATTATCGCACCGATTTCTTCACAAGTACTTCGTCGATCATACCGTACGCTTTGGCTTCTTCAGACGTCATCCAATAATCCCGATCACTGTTGTCGTGCACTTCTTCGTAAGATTTTCCAGAGTGTTCTGCAATAATCTCGTAAAGTTCATTTCGCAATTTAACTATTTCTCTTGCGGTGATCTCAATGTCAGAGGCCTGACCCTGAGCTCCACCCATGGGCTGATGAATCATCACCCGTGAATGCTTCAATGCAGACCGTTTTCCACTTGCGCCTGCGCAGAGCAGTACGGCTCCCATAGAAGCCGCCATACCTGTGCATAGTGTTGAAACATCTGGTGAAATATATTGCATTGTGTCGTAAATTCCAAGCCCGGCATATACTGAGCCTCCAGGAGAATTCAGATAAATCTGAATGTCCTTTTTGGGGTCAACACTTTCCAGAAAAAGCAATTGCGCCTGTATGATATTGGCTACCTGATCATCGATCCCGGTACCCATGAAGATGATGCGGTCCATCATCAACCGCGAAAAGACGTCCATTTGCGCCACATTCAGTTGGCGCTCTTCAATGATATATGGCGTAAGATTTCGCACATAATCATGCATGGTAAGGCTGCTGATGCGCTGGTGTTTGGTCGCGTAATTCAAAAATTCGTTGGACTCTGACATGTATATTATTATTTCGTTAAAAATCTTTTTTTTTATTTCACGAAGTTACGAATGGTTCGATGCCTTTTTAACAAATTCATCATAGCTCACTTCGCTTTCGGTCACAGTGGCATTCTCACGAATATAAGCCACCAATTTCTCATCGTACAACATATCGTAGATTTTGCGTGCCTCGTCCTGATTTGAAAGCACTTTTAGCGCGCTCTGCGTAAGCTCGGCATCTTCAGGAGCTGGCATGCTATATTGCATGTATTGTCCAACAAGCAGATTCTTTGTGGCATTGACAACTTCTTCCTGAGCAATATCGATGGCCTTCTGACCAATGAGGTCATTAAAAATCAACTGCCATTGTAAACCCTTCTTATAATTTTTGTAATCCCTTTCCACATCCTCTGGTGTGAGGGGTTTTTCATTGGTCATTAAAATCCACTTTTTCAGGAAAGTATCGGGCAGGGAGGGGTCAAACTTTTGAATGAGTTTCTCCGTGATGTCTCTTTTGAACAGCGTATCGCTATCCCGAAGGAAACCCTTGGACATATCGGCAGCAATCCGGCTCCGGAATTCTTCTTCTCCAGAAATGGCATTTTCACCAAAAAGTTTCTCGAAGAATTCCTGATTGAGCACCGCTGGTTCAAGTCGATTGATCTCGCGAACGATGAACTTGAAATTGTGGTGAAGATGGTGCACCGCCTCGTGAGACAATCCAAGCATACGAGCCAGATCATCGTGATCGCGGGATACCTTGTGGGGATCTACCACCACTGAATCGCCGACTTTGAGGCCTTCCAGTTTGGGCTTCACAGATGCATCGACATACTCCACAGAGATGGTGCTTTGGTGCATAATGCCCCCTGGCACCACCACATCATTTTCATCCAATTGGACAAAATCGCCTATCAACATGTCATTGGCGCCACTTATATTTTCTTCTGAAAGCTTACCGTACCTGAGGGCGATATCCTTTATCTGTTTATCCAGAATCTCACCTTCAATTTTGATCGTGTAATAATCAAACTGGAAATTCTTCTCAATTTTTATATTTAAATCCGGAGCCAGGCCGAGCTCATATACAAACTCAAAATCCGTAGGATTGTCCCAATTTCCAGTTTCCGCATGGGCGTCACTTGGGATCGGACTTCCCAGCACTTTGAGTTTATTTTGCTGGATGTAAGACTGAATATTTTTGTTGAGCATTTTGTTAATCTCTTCGGCCAGCAATCCTTTGCCATACTTACTTTTGATCATTCCCATGGGCACCTTCCCGGCGCGAAATCCGGGCACAGTCACCTTACGGCGATAGCGCTTCAGCGCTTCGTCAAATTGGGTGTGATAATCTTCTTCCAGAATCTTAATCTTCAGCAACGCATTCTGCGCATCTATCTTTTCTTCTTTTATCTCCATGAAAACAATGAATTATAATAAAATCCCCTTGCCGGGAAATGGGATGCAAATATACGGTTATTCAGAGAAAGGACTATTTGATTGGCCAGTAAAAAAGGCTCCTGCGATTGCGCAGGAGCCTTGTGCGGATGAAGGGACTCGAACCCCCAAGCCTCGCGGCACCAGATCCTAAGTCTGGCGTGTCTACCAATTTCACCACATCCGCATAGAACGGTGTAATCAAAGCGGCTGCAAAGATAAACAGTTATTGCAAATCAACAAGTACATCCTTTGCCTGGTGTCATTGTGAATATTCTACCTTTGTACAAAACCATTTCATGCAAAGTTTTGATCCGAAAGAATTGCCAACCGGCAAGCTGCACGGCCTGCTGTTGGGCGCTGTGGGCCCGAGGCCCATCGCCTTTGCGAGTACGGTAGATGCCCTCGGTAATATCAATCTGGCTCCTTTCAGTTTCTTTAATGTATTCAGCGCGCGACCGCCCATCCTGGTGTTTTCGCCGGCGCGGCGCGGGCGGGACAATACCACGAAACACACCTATGAAAATGTGCTCGAAGTCCCGGAAGTTGTCATCAACATTGTCGACTATGCCATGGTCCATCAAATGTCATTGGCCAGTACGGAATATCCAAAAGGCACAAATGAATTTGAAAAAGCCGGATTCACCATGCTGGCTTCAGAGACGGTTCGCCCCTTTCGGGTAAAAGAATCTCCGGCCCAATTTGAGTGCCGGGTCAATGATGTTATCGCGCTCGGCACAGAGGGTGGTGCCGGAAATCTGGTGATTTGTGAAGTAACAAGACTGCACATCCGTGCCTCACTCCTCGATGAGAATTTGCAAATAGACCAGAAACAAATCGATACGGTGGCGCGCATGGGGGGCAACTGGTATGCCCGTGCGCATGGAGAATCTCTTTTTGAAGTTCCAAAACCAAATCAAAATCCTGGAA
>JBBSDD010000200.1:0-5661 GCA_038249755.1 Flavobacteriales bacterium
AGAAATATCTTGTATCGCTCTCAAAACACATCCTGGTTCAGGAAAATGACTTTGTGCGTGCTGGTCAGTCTCTTTCTGATGGTGCCATCACTCCAAGTGATATCCTCGCTATCGAAGGTCCTACCAAAGTACAAGAGTACCTGGTGAATGAAGTTCAGGAGGTTTACAGACTGCAAGGTGTAAAAATCAATGATAAACACTTCGAGGTAATCGTCCGACAGATGATGCGAAAAGTGGAAATCGAAGATCCGGGCGACACACGTTTGTTGGAGAATCAGGTGGTTGAGAAACTCGATTTCATGGAAGAAAACGACGGCCTTTTCGGTATGAAAATCGTTGTAGACGCTGGTGAGTCGGCCACTTTGAAGGCTGGTATGATTCTGTCTGCTCGTCGCCTTCGTGATGAAAATTCTCAATTGCGACGCAAGGATCAGCGATTGGTTGAGGCGCGTGAAGCGGTATCCTCCACTTCGCGACCTGTATTGCAGGGTATTACACGTGCATCGCTTCAAACCAAATCATTCATATCTGCAGCTTCTTTCCAGGAAACTACGAAAGTGCTCAACGAGGCAGCAGTTAGCGGTAAACGCGACGACCTGCTCGGATTGAAAGAGAATGTAATCGTTGGTCACCTTATTCCGGCAGGTACAGGTATCCGCCATTTCAATAAGGTGAATGTAGGTTCTAAAGACGATTACGAAAAACTGCTCACCGATAACAAAGTAGCAGAAGAGGAACTGAGTTAATCATTTTTATTAATTTCCAAAAGCCTCCCAACAGGGAGGCTTTTTTTTAAACTTAACATCAAATATCATGGCAGATCAAAAAACCGATAAAAACCCGAACCAGCTAAATATTGAGTTGAATGAAGAAATCGCAGACGGAATTTACTCAAACCTCGCGATCATTACTCATTCCAATGCAGAATTCGTAGTGGATTTTGTACGTGTGATGCCCGGCATGCCGAAAGCCCGCGTTAAATCGAGAATTGTACTTACCCCTCAACACGCCAAAAGATTGCTGCGCGCGTTGCAGGACAATATTGAAAAATATGAAGCTGTTCACGGTCATATTTCCGATTCAAAGATTCAGGAGGGTGGTGGCTTCCCAATGGGATTTGGCGGACCAACTGCTCAGGCATAATCTTGGTTTTAACAGAAATCAGAGCTCATAAATGCTCTTGTTGAATATCGTGAAACCAAAATTGAAGAAAAAGCTCCACGGGCGGTCAGGATTGTTGTCGTAATAATTAAGATTGAGGCTTACTGGACCCAAAGGACTTTGAAAAACGAGTGCTCCGGCTGCAATGTACCGACGTTCTAAGAAGGGCTCGGAAAATACAGCTTCATTATTTTCATTTCGAAGAATGCTTTTCCCCGGCTGGAAAGCATAACCCTCCAGCCTGAAGTCAAGGTTTTTTCGAATGGCAAAGACTGTTTTCAGGCCAACGGCTGCGTATTGGACTGCACGAAATTCTTCTAAAAAAATCGTTTTGCTCTCAGGAATGGGTTGATAGGCCGGAGCTGAAATCAAAGAAGCTGTATAGTTATCAAAAAAAGGTTTTGTTGAGAAGAGACCTTCAATTTCCGCTCCTATGGTCAAAGGACCAAAATGTAAAAAGTAGTTTTCGTAACGGGCCTTCAATTCTATCCATGAATGTGTATCCGTTATCGTTGAATCCAATTCCGGAAGGGTAGTGCCATACTCTGTAGTTTCATTTCCAAGAACGGCCCTTCCGGAAATCTGTACACGTGTACCTCTGGTGGCGTATGTTTTATGATTAAGCGTATTTCGGTCTAAACCAATGCCAAAAGTTCCCATGGCGAAGGTGGTAAAATCGGCAGTGTCCTGAATTGAGAAATTTTCGGTTTGATAGTAACGGTCGAGGGTTTCGCCATATCTGATGTCGGCTCTGAACACCGTGTTGTTTCCCCAGGGAGATGCCACGCCCAAACCGCCATAAACTTCATTTTTTACAATGAAAGATGGCCTGGAAGGTTCAAAAAATGTGGCATAACTCCTAAAATAATCCCATCTGTTGAGCACCAAATGTGGCTCAATACTGATTCTTTTTTTACCTCCATAGTCTATTTTTGCGCGAAGAGATCCCGATCCATAAAATTTTCCAAAATAGCTGTTTGCCATCAGGCTCGCTGAAGTTCGGCCAAAGATGTTGTATTTCAATCCCACATACCCTATGTTGATGGGTCTTGAAGAGAAGTTGCCACCAAAATAAGCAGTCAGGTCACGTTCTCTTCGAACGTTTATATCAATATCAAAAAGCCCTGTCGCAGGATTATATCGTGATACTGGCTGAGCATACCTGATTTTATCATCCTGAGCAATACGCAGAAATTGGGGTCTGAAATCTTCAAAAGTGAATACAGAATCCCCCTTATTTGGTCCAATTGTAGATCGCACGTATTCTTTTTGTTGTTTTGAAATATCACCGAGCACTTGGACATCCCCAATTTTTTTGCTGTAAAAATCAGATCGAAAAGACTTTCGGAGACTGTCCCGGGCCTCCTCGTTTCTTTCCTTTGAAATAAACGATAAGATTTCATCCATGTCTTTGATCGCCGCTTCATAGCCCAATTGAATCTCACTGTTTACAGCAGAAAAATCAAAAACTCCCCGTTGCGAAGGGGGTTCGATGATGATGCCATTTTCGCATCGCAATGAAAAGTCGCTCTGACTGATGATCATATTTCTTATTTGAGAGACAATATCATCTTCGTCAGGTGGGTCCATGAGCGCTGCTACATTGCTTCCAATGATCACATCCGGCAGAAAATGATCATACATGATGTCAGCGGGAAAATTATTGTACAATCCCCCGTCAAAAAGCAAGGCACTGTCCACCATCAGGGGTTTGTAATAAAATGGATAAGTGCTGGATGCCCTGAGGGCTTTCGGAAGGCTTCCACTGCTGAAGATTACCTGCTTTTTCTGGGCAATATCGGCAGCCACACACCTGAAGGGCACCATGAGACTATCGAAATCATAGTTTGATGCCGCAGATGCTTGTGCAAAAAATTCCATCAACATATACTCCATCAAATCAGGTGTAACGAGGTTTGTGGGAATCGATTTTTGCAGTAATTGTGTCGGTGATAATTTCAACCGGATGATCGAAGCATCTTCCTCATCTTTGGTGAAATAGTACAAGTCCGTATCCGGAAGTTCGCCCACGACCGACAGAATAAAAGCAGGCGAATTGACCATTTCTGTCATTTCTTCCACCGTATAACCCGCAGCATACATTCCGCCTACCATGGCACCCATAGAAGTACCAGTGATATAATCGATCGGAACGTTATTTTCTTCCAGGGCTTTGATCACTCCGATATGCGCAAGCCCTGAGGCACCTCCGCCGCTCAGCACCAAACCAACCCGTTGTCCGTATGAGTACACTTGTACACCCGCTAAAAGGATCATCAAGAGCATACATTTCAACAGATTTTTCATTCAATATTTTGAATATGACGCAAGTACGTTATAAACGTGAGGTAATTCAATCAGATGCATCTGTTTTTACTTTTTCACTCAGGCCAATTAGGTAGGGCAGGGCATGAATCATTCTCGAACCGTACCATGAGAACGCTTCTCCATCGACCAAAGTGCACGAAGAAGAAACAATTTCGCGCAATTTGGCCAGGTGATTTTCCCGGAAGGGATACGGCTCACTTGAGAAAAAAATGTACGCTGGTGAAAGTGAAACAATCTCCGAAATTGAAATTCGGGGATACCGTTTTCCTTTCTCTCCCCATGTTTCCAACATATTGTCATACCCCGCATGTTTCATGATGTCGGAAATAAACGTATCGGATCCTGCGGCCATGTAAGGGTCTTTCCAAATCAAATAGAGGCAGGTTTGTCGCCGGGTTTCCTCAATTTTCTCACCGAGCTCAGCAAATCCTGTCGATATCTCCCGGTTGATCATCGAAGCCTTATCAAATGTTCCGGTTATTTCTCCCAATGCAGTGATCATCTGTAGGGCTGAGTTCAAATCAAATACGTCGCTTACCCAAACAGGATATTTTTCCGCCAATCTTTCCACCGCCGGTTTTGGATTCTCCTCTTTGTTGGCGATGATCAAATCGGGCTGAAGCCTGTCAATAAGATCGAAATTAAACTGTTTCGTCCCCCCAATCAGGGCTTTCTGACGCTTCAAATGTTCAGGATGCACGCAGAATTTCGTGATGCCCACGAGACGATCTTCCAGTCCGAGATCGCACAGCAACTCAGTTTGCGATGGAACCAGGGAAATAATACGCTGTGGCAGGGATGCCAACGTTACATTTCGCCCGATCTGATCGCTCACAGACTTCATTATCGCATCGCTGTAATCAGGTCCTGCCGGGTAATGATGTGGTACATGTCTTCATCAATCTTCACGATCACTGCAGACGTATTCTTGTCCACCCTTCTGATCACACTTTTAAGATCTTCGTCGCTGTCGATTACCGGGAAGGGCGGCAACATAATGTCTTTCACGCGAAGATGGGTAATGTCTTCTTTTTCAACCAGGATATCAAAAACCCGGTGCTCATCGATCGATCCGACAAAAGTGCCATCCTGAACGACTGGTATTTGGGAAATATCATATTTTTTGAGCTTTTCAATCACCGTGCTCACCAATTCTTCACTCCCAATTGTAACAAGAGGCTTGTCTACGTGTTTGTTCACCAGATCAAGCGCAGATTTATTGCGGTCGTTTAGAAATCCACGATCCCTCATCCAGTCATCATTGTATACTTTCCCGATATATCTGGACCCGTGGTCGTGAAATAGAATTACCACTACATCATCTGCTGTCAGCTCATCCTTTAGCTGTTCCACCACACCATAAGCCGAACCGGCAGAATACCCCATAAACAAGCCTTCTTTTTTTGCAAGCTCCCGGGTATAAAGTGCGCCATCCTTGTCCGTCACTTTTTCGATGCGGTCGATCAAATCAAAATCTACGTTTTTTGGCAGAATATCTTCGCCTATTCCTTCCGTGATATAGGGATAGATTTCATTTTCATCAAAAATGCCTGTTTCCTTATATTTTTTGAAAACCGAACCATAGGTATCTGCTCCCCAAATTTTGATATTGGGATTTTTCTCTTTCAGGTACTTGGCTACGCCAGAAATGGTGCCGCCCGTGCCGACTCCAACCACAAAATGTGTGATTTTTCCTTCCGTTTGTTCCCAAATTTCCGGGCCTGTAGATTCATAGTGGGCCTGTCGGTTGCTCAGGTTGTCGTATTGGTAGGGGTAGAATGAATTTGGAATTTCTTTGTTGAGACGTGATGCCACTGAATAATAAGAGTCCGGGTGGGTTGGTGCCACATTGGTGGGACACACGTATACTTCTGCGCCCATCGCGCGGAGAATGTCCATTTTCTCCTTGCTCTGTTTGTCACTCATGGTGCAAATCAGTTTGTAGCCTTTGATGATACACGCCAGTGCGAGACCCATTCCGGTATTCCCGGAGGTGCATTCGATCACCGTTCCGCCCGGTTTGAGGTTGCCGGTTTTTTCGGCATCTTCTATCATTTTCAGTGCCATCCGGTCTTTGGTGCTGTGACCTGGATTGAAATATTCCACTTTGGCAAGCACCTGGGCTGGAATATGTTTGCAGATTTTATTCATTCGAACCATCGGCGTATCACC
>JBBSDD010000201.1:0-5618 GCA_038249755.1 Flavobacteriales bacterium
ATGGGTCCGTCAAGTTCCAGGTGCAATACAGAGTTTTCTTCTACACTTGTTACTTGTTGCGATTTGTCGAAATCACTAAAAGCTGCGGAAATGGCACCCGCGACTATGATAAAAAAGATAAAAAATAGCACGAATACGGATATGACTGTCCCGAGCATGCTGGCAAACATGAATTTGAAAAATTGCTTCATTATGATGTTTCTTTGTGGTAAAGTTAACACGCAATTGGGACCACAGGTTTAATTTTACATCAGTGGCAAAACCGGGTGTTAATCGGGTTGAATGGCAGAACAGCGACATAAACACATCACATTTTTATCCCTTGGAAGCAATGCAGGAGATCGATTGAAACATTTGCGGTATGCGGTGAGTGAAATGAAAAAACTGGGAACTGTGGCTTCGCTATCGAAAATATACGAAACCGAACCGTGGGGATATGATGATCCATCAGCCTATCTCAATATGGCTTGTCGTTTTGATACTGATTTTGAGCCTCATTTATTGCGTTTGCAACTTTCGGAAATTGAAAAGCGCGCGGGAAGAAAGAAATCTACGATCAACCAAAACTATGAAGCACGCACCCTTGATATCGATATTTTACTCTACGATGCCTTGAACATGAACACGCCCGATTTGCTGATTCCGCATCCGCGCATGGCGCTGCGGCGGTTTGTACTCGAGCCGCTCTGCGAAATTGCTCCCGAAATCATTCACCCCATTTCCGGCAAAACCATCAGAGAATTATTACAAGTTACTCCAGACAGTTCATCCAATGCAATTTTTAGGAATGAATTATAATTTTATCGCGGTTGAAGGAAATATTGGTGCGGGCAAGACCACGCTTACGCATAAATTGGCCACTCATTACGGCGCCGAACTTCTCCTCGAGAAATTTGAAGACAATACCTTCTTGCCCAAATTTTATGCTGAGCCAGAGCGATACGCATTTCCGCTTGAATTGTCTTTTCTGGCGGAACGATATCAGCAACTCAACCAAAAAAACACCAACCCCAACCTGTTTTCTGATCTTGTCATCAGCGATTATTTTTTAAGCAAATCCCTGATCTTTGCCCGGACAAATCTATCTGAAGAAGAATTTAGGCTTTTTTGGCAGCTCTTCGATATCATGTTTCAGTCGGTCACGAAACCCGATCTTTTGATCTATTTATACGCTCCGGTGGATAAGCTTATTCAGAATATTATACGCAGAGGTCGTCCATATGAACAGGAAATTCAGGTATCTTATTTAGAGCGGATTCAATCGCAATACCTTGAATTCCTTAGAAAACACGCCGATCAGCTCAGGGTACTGGTGATTGATACCTCCGATTTGGATTTTGTAGCCAATCCCGCAGACTTCCAAAGCATCTTATCTCTGATTGAAAAACCATTGTCTAAATGACTTCATGGTCAGCCGGTTTGACATGCACTTTACTTTGTTTAAAACACGCTGACCAGCTTTTAATATCTGGAAAACAATGTGTATTATTGCACCCTGAAAATGAAGAACCAATTACCTTTTCACAAAAATAAAATACGAATGAAGCATACAAATTTTAAAGCTTTAGCCTTTATAGCCTTTTCAGGGCTCTTAATTACATCATGCGGTGGTTTGGGTAAAATGGCCAAATACGCAGAAACAATTAAATACGAACTCGAACCGAATCCGCTCATTGTGCGCGGCGACAGTGTAGAAATAAACATCAGCGGTAACTTCCCTGGAAAATATTTCAGCAAAAAAGCTTCTGTGGAAATTACACCAACACTTACCTACTCAGCCGGTAGCACACCTTTCGAGCCCGTTCAGTTTCAGGGCGAGGACGCACCTGGCAATGCAAATGTAATACCTTATGACAACGGCAAGAACTTCACATACACAGATAAGGTGGCCTACACCCCTGAAATGAAGGACTCTGACCTCATGTTGAATCTTATGGGTCGTCAGGGCAATAAAGAACGCGCCTTCGATCCATATAAATTGGCGGATGGTGTCATCACCACGCCTTACCTGATGATGGATGATGATATGCCAATCATCGCGAAAGATGAATTTCAACGCATTACTTCAAATAAAGCGGATGCAGTGATAAACTACCTGGTGAATTCATCAGTGGTGCGGCCCGCAGAATTGAACGACGCGGACATGAAAGCGTTGGATAATTTTCTGAAAGACAATGCCGGCAAGACCAATTACCAGTTTAAAAGTGGTCGCATTGAGGCTTATGCTTCACCGGAAGGAGAAATCAGTCTGAATGAAAATCTTGCTGACGACCGTGCTAAAAGCGCAGCGAAAGCTGTTGGCGACGTGATGAAAAAAAGAAAGGTATCTTACGATGCTGCAACATTTTTCACTTTGGTGCCAAAAGGTGAAGACTGGGCTGGTTTTAAAGACAAGATGCAAGCTTCAAGTATTGCAGACAAAGCCCTTATCCTGCGAATTCTCGAAATGTATTCTGACAATACAAAAAGAGAACAGGAGATCAAAAATTTGGCAGCGACTTATACGGAAATTGCAGATAAAATTCTTCCTGAATTGCGCCGCTCACAGATATCTGTAAATTATGAAATCGTAGGTTATACCGACGAGCAAATCATCGCTTATGCCCGCTCAGCTCAGTCCGATACATTGACCTTAGAGGAAATGCTCTATGCAGCCACGCTTACGGATGACATGAACGAGCAATTCGCCATTTACAAAAAAGCATCTGAGACTTACCCGCAGGATTCCCGCGCATTCAACAATATGGGCGTGATTCACATGAGAAAGAACGAAATGAATGAAGCAAACAACATGTTTAAACGTTCTAATGATTTGCAGGAAAATCCAGTCGCTTCAAATAACATGGCAATTTTTTCACGTGTAAACGGCGACCGCAAAAAAGCTTCTGAAGGCTACGGCAAAGCTGCCGGTGCAGGAGACGAAGTAAACTACAATATGGGTCTCATCGATCTTCAAAATGGTAATTACGCTTCTGCAGTGCAGAATATGAAAGGCTATAATACTTTTAACAAAGCGTTGGCCCAGGTACTTGCAGGAAGCACTGAAGCAGCTAAAACTACTCTGAATCAGTCTCCTGAAAAAGATACTGCTGAAGGTAAGTATCTAATGGCTATTATTGCTGCACGTTCAAGTGACAGCGCTGCTGTGTCCAGCAACCTTCAGGCGGCATACGCGCTTGATGCATCGTTGAAAGAGAAAGCAGCTTCTGATCTTGAGTTCAGAAATCACCAGGATCAGATCAAATAATATATTGATTGAATGATTTTGAAAGGGCTGCCAAATTTTGGCAGCCCTTTTTTTTATTATGTCTATCTGAAGATGTGATAGCAAGCTGACCGATTGACCCTATGTGACAACATCTGAGAACCCCGTGTTTTAACCATACGGTTTCATTCATCCAATTCATCCGCAGACGGTTGCGCATTGCAATGCCCTGACAGTAGAAACGCTTCAAGCCTGGTGACAGACCATGAAGCCTGTGACTTCCGTACTTAAGGGCTAGAGGCGAGCCAAGGCCTCACTTGCCACGCCGGGTCGCGGCATGCGAAAAGCGTGGCAAATTGTGTCTCAATTCTATGGTTTCCGTATTTCTTAGGCAACTTTTATAATGATTTAGCCGGGGTTCATTTTGCAATTTTAAATTCGGCGGGACGCCGATCAAAGACATACCCGCGGGATGCCTGCCCCGACGGCAGACAGGCGTGTGCGTGCGGTGGCCCGACTAATATCACCGTACATATGTATGATATACCTTTTTCCATGCAGCGCGAAAGCACCGGGTGCTCCATCATGCTTTACCCTATGAGCAACTTTGGGCTGATGATCACCAACTGCAACAGCCGCGCGGAGTGCGGCACAAGATATAAGTTGTCTCTGTAAGGACCCGTATCAGAACAATACCCTTCTTGTCCTTCGCTTGGTCACACGACCTTTGGTGCGTTTAAATCTTCTTTGGGATATTTTGTACGTTGTCGTAAGCATCGCGTAGAGATAGGCGTCATTGTCATTGGGATCGCCTCGCTGTAGTCCTGTTTCTGTGGAGTTTAAAGGCCGTTGATTGCCAGCCTCGTCTACGTAATATCCGAGGCTGGGATCGGCAAAGTATGCGGCCAGTTCTCCCTGACTTTGTGTGATTACATCATTGTCGTAATACACCGTACTCACATCGTCTATATAGTCGGTAAATGTAATGCGATGAGCGACCTCAAGCCCGATGTTCCATTGTCTGTTTAAATCTATGCGAAAGCCAATACCAACTGGAATCACCACAGTGTAAAGTGAATAAGGCTCAGGTCCATCATCCTGCAACTGGCCTTCAGTTCCAAGAGCGCGCAATTTATACCAATCACCGTTGAAGTTTCCTTGGGGATTGAACCGTGTTAGGCCAACACCAGCCGTGACATATAAGGATGAACCCGCAAGCTTACTCTGTTTTATATCCCTGTCATACAGATTTTTTTTTGAGAAGTCCAAGATATTGGCTTCCATCTGAAGAGAAATTTCATGAATTGTCGATCTAAAATGCAAATTCCTGTTTCTCCTGAATATCTCTTCCGTCAAAACGTCATTGCCGCCAATGATTCCAAATGTATACTGTGCTCTGGCAAAAAACCGACGTCCGAACTGATACCGATAATTGATCATGAGGTTAGGTCTGGTCTCAGAAAGTTCGAGATCGTTGATGAAATTAGTACCTATTTGATCGCGTCCGCCAAGCTCACCTAAAAAATTAATGGCTCCTACCCCAAAACCAAAGGCGTGTCTTTCGTTTTTCCAATACCCGTTTCGCGAATTGAAATACTGTGCATAAGATTGATTTCCAACAGATATACCGAGTACTACCACTGTCAAAAGACAGATTCTTTTCAATAACATGCCAGCATTCCAAATTTGTCGCCGAAAGATACAAAAATCAGTCACGCAGGATATTTCTAAAATTTTACTTTTCCAGCTACTTCCCAAATCACGATCCCTGCGCACACGGCCACATTCAATGAATGTTTTGTGCCATATTGCCGTATTTCTATACTTCCGTCGCACGCGTCTATTACGTTTTGGGATACACCATCCACTTCATTGCCAAAAATAAACGCCACCGGTTGGCCTCCCGAAGCGTCAAAAGAATCAAGGAAAACAGATCCCTGAGTTTGTTCGATTGCGTAGATACGAATGTCTTTGTCTTTTAGATGCACAAGTGCCTCCATGGTATCGGAAAAATACCGCCATTCAACCGATTCGGTTGCGCCCAATGCCGTTTTATTGATTTCCCGGTGAGGAGGAACTGCCGTGATACCGCAGAGCAGCAGCGCTTCACAGCGAAACGCGTCCATGGTCCTGAAAATGGAGCCGACATTTTGGGCACTTCGAATGTTGTCCAAAATAACATAAACCGGTTTTTTATTTGCATCTTTAAATGCCTCAATGCCGATCCGTTCCAGAGCGCTGTTTTGTAATTTCTTGTTCATAAGAAATAATAATTCCGGCTGACCCTGGTTCCAAAACCCTGGTGGTATTGGTATTTTCGTGGTCTACCAAGTATTTTGATTGTGTCAGTACAAAAAACAAACAAAGATAACATCACAGAGACACCGCTCATGAAGCAGTATCTCGGAATCAA
>JBBSDD010000202.1:0-5616 GCA_038249755.1 Flavobacteriales bacterium
ATCCTTGAATTTGAACAAACGTGGACCATCTCACTTCTCACTTCTAACAGTTTTATTGACACATATGTAAAATACACGCTGGCTCAAATGAAGCTGAGCAGCGGCTATTCAAAAAAAGTGTTGTTTGATACCTACGTGAAAGACAAACCCTGGCATTTAAACAATCCAGTTTGGTTTGGTTTTCTTGATCTTTTCTTTGCGGAGTACTTCAATGCTTTTGACAACAGATTTGGAGGCGCTGCTATGCACAACCGGCTGTCTATGGGTCTCACTCCGGATTCGCTGAATAAATTGTTCTTGACTGATGATTTTCTTTCCGACGACGATCTTCGGCACCTGATTGTTGTCAAATCTGCTGCCGAAAGCCTGTACAACAATAAGTATACGAATAAACCTTTATCAGACTTACTGCATTGGATCACTGCAAATGCCAACGACGAAATAAGCCAAATTGCGCAGTCCGTACTGGATAATTATCAGCGGCGCACCAAGGACTTCCATATCGATGCCCTCGGTTTACAATTTGAGAAAGATTCAGTCTTGCCCTGGAGTGGCAGCGATACTTTGCAAACATACCTGATTACCACTGCATCCTGGAGTTCCGAAAGCAAAAAGGAGATAGAATTACTCAAAAATTTGAAGGAAAAGTATCCCGATACATTTCAGGTAATCCAGGTAGAACTGGACGATCAAAATATCGAATCCCCATTTTGGCAAACCACACCTGTTCATCCATACGATTATCTCGATCAGCTTGGGATTTATAACATCCCTCACGCTGTATGGATCGATAAAAATGGCCTTGTAACCCGAAGTGTGCAAACCCCAAAACCGAGTGAAGGGCTGGAATCTGAATTGTTTCGGATTCAGTCAAGAATATCCGAGAGAAACAAAATCAGGATTGGTCAGTAGATTTTAAATGACTGTCCAATAACAATTTGATGTTCGGATAAGAGGGCATATTGGACCAATCGATTTTCGCTGGTGCTATCCAGATAGCTTCTTCAATATCTTCTTCCCGCTGGGGAACAAGCGCAAGCTGATCACTACTCATTTTATACCATGCGGTAGTTTTCAAAATTCGAAAACCGCCTTGGCTATACACGTGATAAGTATTCATGAGTTTACCAACATTTTTCAGATCGGTAATGCCACATTCTTCTTCTACTTCCCGCAAGGCGCAGGCATCCGCATCTTCGTGCTTCTCGCATTTACCTTTTGGCAAATCCCACTTTTTTAAACGGTGAATCATCAATAAATCACCATTCGAATTCAACACCATACCGCCTGCAGCCCTTATTTCACGAAAGTGAGCACGAAAATCGGCCCAAAGCACATCCAGGTCGTCGAAATGAATGATGATGCCTTCAAGGTCTGCATTGCCATTAAGCAAATCCAATACAAAGTGCAACTCTTCGAAGTCATCGTACTGAAAATAAAGCATACCATTTTGCAAAAGCTCCAAATCGAAGCTGTCCGTTAGGATTACGACCTTCTCATTTATAAAAACTTTATACATTTGCCGGTATGCAATCCAATCGTGATTCGGCGCTAAAAGTAGCTGAATTTCTCCTACAAATCAAGGCAGTAAAATTACAGCCGCAGCGCCCATTTACGTGGGCGGGTGGTTGGAAATCTCCCATCTATTGTGATAATCGTATAACATTGTCATTTCCAAAAATCCGCACGTACATCCGACAGGAATTCGTTCGTGTGATTCAGGAAACATATGGCAAGCCCGAAGTAATAGCCGGAGTTGCCACTGGCGGAATTGCGCAGGGAGTTCTGGTTGCCCAGGAGTTGGGAGTTCCATTTATTTATGTTCGCGATGGATCCAAAGGTCACGGCATGCAAAACAGAATCGAAGGGCATATCGATAGTGGTAAGTCTGTTGTGGTTTTGGAAGATCTCGTTTCCACAGGAAAAAGCAGCCTTTCAGCGGTTGAAGCACTGCGTAAGGCCGGGTATGAAGTAAAAGGGATGGCCGCTATATTTACATATGGTTTTGAAAAGGCCAAAGAAAATTTTGCTGCTCAGGATTGTCCCCTTATCACCTTGACGGACTACAGCTATTTAATAGATCAAGCCTTGAAATCAGAATACATCACCAAAAACGAAATGGATTCTCTGAAGCAATGGCGTGAAAATCCTGAAACCTGGGGTGCAAGCCTTGCGGATAAATAGGAACCGAATAATTTTCAATTTTTGGGAAATTGTAAATCCAAAATCCCGTTTACTGCACATAATTATTTTAGATGAAAATTGAAAGTAAAACAGTTCAGGTTCCTGCTCCCCGCGAAAAAGTCTTCCGCTTTTTGTGTGATTTAAATAATTTCGAAAAACTCCTTCCTGGTGATCGGATTACAGAATGGGAAAGCCGAACGGACTATTGCAGTTTTAAAGTACAGGGTACAGCGACCATCGATATGCAAATGAAGGAAATGGATTCTCCAGGACGCATTTTGCTTGAGAGTGGCGACAAATCGCCTTTCCCTTTTACACTGGAAATTTTTCTTAAAGATATCGACGGGCAAACCTCAGCTTTCCAGCAAATGAATGCCAAAGTCAATCCATTTTTGAAAATGATGGTGGAGAAACCCCTCGCCAATCTCTTCAACTATATAGCCGACAGACTGACGGAGCAGGTTAGTAATTGATTGTAATCTCTTTTGGTCGGAAGCTAAACGCACCTCCCTGTTTTGATCTGACGAGCATAACACCCTGGTTGTTGACATCCTGAATCATTCCGGTAAATTTCCGGGAAGGTTCCTGAAAAGAAATCCATTCGCGATGGCCATACAACCACTTCCGGTATTCCGCTTCAATCAAATCATATTTTTTTTCCCTCAATTGAGAAATCCAAATGTTGATATGAGCCAGCAGTTGGTCAAGCACATGGTCAATGTTCATCACCACGCCTTTTTCTGCAGATAGACTCGTGGCATTGATCCCCGCAGAAAATTCAGTCTGATTCACATTCAGACCTACACCTATAATAGCATATTTAGGAAATTGGCCTTTAATTTCAATCAGCATCCCGCTGATCTTTCTATTTCCCACCAGAATATCGTTCGGCCATTTGATTGAAACTGATGACTCCAAATGATCCAATAAATAGCTGGAAATCCCCACTGACACTGCTTTTGCAATCAAAAATTGTTCGTGCATAGCAAGAAATTCCACATCCAAAGCAAAGCTGAAAGTGAGATTCTCACCAGAATTACTCTGCCACTGACTGCCGCGTTGGCCACGCCCTTCCGTCTGAAAGTGCGCCAAAATTACAGTCCCTTCCGTGTAAAAACCAGAATCAAGCTCTTTGGCAACATAGTTGCTCGTAGAGTCCAGCCGTTCAAAACGGGTTATGCGGTTGCCAATCAAAATCATTGCACGCTTGAGTGTATTGGAATGCGAACGGCGAAAATGCGTAATTTTGTCGAATATTGTAAAAGTACTTAATGATTAAAAAACCAAAGGATTCATCCTCCAAACTGGCAGAAGCCGTCATACTCGGCATGCAAGAGGTAAAAGGAAAAGAAATTTGTGCACTCGATCTCAGAAAATTGCCCAATTCCGTTTCTGATTTTTTTATTATCTGCCACGGTACCTCAGATACGCAAGTGGAAGCTATCGCCAGATCCGTTCAAAAAATAGTGAGCGAGAAGATTGGTGAAAACCCATTGCACAAAGAGGGTACCGATAAAGCCGAATGGATCCTACTCGATTATTTCGATGTAGTGGTTCACATTTTCAAAGAAGAAGCGAGATCATTTTACAATCTTGAAAAACTTTGGGCTGATGCGGATGTTAAGGAAATCGAATACCAACTGTAGTTATAGAAACACGAGATGTCAGAAAAAAAAGATACCAAAGAAAATAAAGAAAAAAACCAATATAAAAACCTGAGGGATAAGTTCACTTCAGGAGGAAATAGCGGCGGAGACAACTCCAAAAAACCATTCAACTTCTACTGGATTTACGCCATAATTGGTGTTGTGCTTATATCGCTCAACCTCTTCAACTGGAATGGCAACATGACAGATATTAACCTCTCCGAATTTGAGGAGATGGTGAAAGAGGATGAAGTGGAGCGCGTAATCATCTACAACAAGCAAATGGCCGAAGTGTACCTCAAAAGCGAGGCTCTCAGCCAGGAAAAGTATCAAAAACGTATTAAATCTCCCCTGATTACAGGCGCTAAAAATACAGGGCCTCATTTTAAATTTGATATTGGACCAGCAGATAGTTTTCAGGAAAAACTCGACCGATGGAACAAGGAACACAATTTCTCCTATGATTACAAAACCCGCAGTGAATGGGGTAAAGAACTTCTAACCTGGGTGCTTTTCATTGGAATCATGATTGCTGTGTGGATGTTTGTGATGAGAAGAATCAGCGGTGGTGGCGCTGCAGGTGGACAGATATTTAATATCGGCAAATCAAAAGCCCAGCTTTTTGACAAAACGAAAGGTACCAATGTGACATTTAATGATGTCGCGGGTCTTGAGGGTGCCAAGGAAGAGATTCAGGAAATTGTTGATTTTCTGAAAAATCCAAAAAAATACACCACACTTGGTGCGAAAATTCCAAAAGGTGCCTTGTTGGTAGGACCTCCGGGCACAGGTAAAACGCTTTTGGCGAAAGCTGTGGCCGGAGAAGCCCAGGTTCCCTTCTTTTCTTTGTCAGGATCAGATTTCGTAGAAATGTTCGTCGGAGTTGGAGCGTCACGTGTACGCGACCTTTTCAAACAAGCAAAGGAAAAAGCCCCTGCCATCATTTTTATTGATGAGATCGATGCCATTGGCCGTGCCCGTGGGAAAAGTTCCAGCATGGGCGCGAATGACGAAAGGGAAAATACCCTGAATCAACTTCTCACGGAGATGGATGGTTTTGGAACCAACAGTGGAGTAATCATTCTGGCTGCAACAAATCGTGCAGATGTGCTTGACCGAGCCCTGATGCGTGCCGGAAGGTTTGACCGACAAATTTATGTTGACATGCCCGATCTCAACGAGCGAAGGGAGATATTTAAAGTTCACCTCGCCCCCATTAAAGTGGATACGACGATTGATGTTGAATTTCTGGCCAAACAGACTCCTGGATTTAGTGGAGCCGACATTGCCAATATTTGCAATGAAGCTGCGCTGATAGCTGCCCGTCGGCAAAGAGACCAGGTTGTTAAACAAGATTTTCTGGATGCCGTAGACCGGATCATCGGTGGCCTTGAAAAGAAAAACAAAATAATCACCAAGCGGGAAAAGGAAATTATCGCCTATCACGAAGCAGGTCACGCAACTGTTTCCTGGTTGCTGGAACATGCCTCGCCTTTGGTGAAGGTTACCATCGTTCCCCGGGGCCAATCCCTTGGTGCAGCCTGGTATTTGCCGGAAGAACGCCAACTCAATTCTGTAAGCCAAATTGAAGACGAAATGTGTGCAGCATTGGGTGGCCGTGCTGCCGAACAAGTTGTTTTTAACGAAATCACTACCGGTGCCTTAAGCGACCTGGAAAAAGTGACCAAGCAATCTTACGCCATGGTTACGGTCTATGGCCTGAATGAAGAAGTGGGAAATATCAGTTATTATGATTCTTCCGGATCTTCGGATTATAATTTCACCA